>JAUJLZ010000052.1:5068-9989 GCA_030447125.1 Acidimicrobiales bacterium | reverse complement strand
TTGATCACCCGTCCCGGTAGGACAGTTGCCAGGTGGCGCCTTCGTCGTCGGAGCGGTAGATCCCGGTCACGTCGTCCTCGACCGCGGCGGCATAGAGCACGCCGGCGTCGGCCAGCAGCGCCTCGGGCTGTCCCGGGAGCCGCCCGGCCTGCTCCCACGTTGCCCCGCCATCGTTGCTCCGGTGCACGGTCCCGTCGGGCTCGACCCCCCACAGCCCCATGTCTTCGTCCCAGGAGAGCGCGACCAGGCCTGGGCTTGGCTGCGCCACCCACTGCCGGCCCCCGTCGGTGCTTTCCAGCAGGCCTTCGGGGCTGGCGCCGACGATGTGGTCGGGATCGGCGGGGTCGACGGCGAAGCCGAAGAGGTCGACGGTGGAGCGGGCATCCCAGTTCGCCATGTCGGTGGACACCATGAACTGACCGCTGGTCGAGTCCAGGCCGTAGACCCGCTCGTGAGCGAAGGCCAGGCTGTGGAAGTCAGCTTCACCTCGCAGCGACCGCGGTTGCCAGCTCTGGCCGGCGTCGGTGCTCTCGATGAGCCCGAGCCGCGGTGGTTCGCCCCGCCGGAGGGCGGCCACGTCGGGGTGACCGCTGCCGAGGAAGCGGTCGGGCCCGGCGATGGTGAAGCCCATGGTGTCCTGATAGTTGTCGCCGATCCGTTCCGCCGGCCCTTCGCCGGGGATGCGGAAGGTACCGGTGTGGGTGGCGACGTAGAGGCTGGCGTCGGCGGGGTTGACGCCGAGCCCGTGCACGTGGGCGACGCCCGGATCGGCCCCCGAGCCGTTCTGGGTGGAGGTGTCATCGCTCGGGCTGCGCAGCACCGCCAGCCCCACCAGGGGCAGAGCGATGGCCGCTACCACCACCGCCCAACGCCACTGCCTGGGCCGCGGGCGGCGAGGGATGGACGGCTTCTTCGTCACGGTCTTGGTCATGGTTCTCCGTTCGGGTCTTGAAAGGACAGGGCGCGGCGACGGGGCTGGGCTGTGGGCTGAGGACGATCACGACGGAGATCGCTCTCGCTCGAACTGACGACGGTGTGGGCAAGGACGAGGGTCCGGGGCGGCGGCGCGTGCGCGCTAGGCCGGTTGTGGCGGTGGTTCGAACGCAGCGCCGCCGAGCAGGCCGAGCTTGAGTCGGTCTTGCACCCTCGGGCGCTCAACGTGAAGCGCCACCGCGGCTTTGGAGGTGGCAAAGCTCACACGAGCGTCGGTCACACCCGGCTGGCGGCTCACCACCTTGGCGATCCGGGCGCACACGACCCGCAGGTCATCCCCGACACCGCCAACTCGAGCTCGGTCACGTCCTCTGAACCCCGCCGCACCTGCGTCTCGGTGTGGGCCATCAGGCCTCCTCCCCCATCAGCGCCAGCTCCTGGCCGGGACCGGTGGCGGTGCGGTCGTAGCGCAGTGCCTCCATGAGCTCGTCGACGATCTCGTCGGTGCGCCCCGCCACCATGGCCGCGGCCACACAGGTCTCCAGGTGGTTGCGCAACACGATGCGGCTGGCCCGCTCGAGCGAGCCC
Source organism: Acidimicrobiales bacterium (assembly GCA_030447125.1). The sequence continues at coordinate 8,468 of JAUJLZ010000052.1, read as the reverse complement.
TGGACCGCCGAGAGCTGCTTCATCACCTCAGGGCAGTAGGTGTCGTCCTCGACCATCCGGAGTACGGCGTCGAGGTGACCTCGAGCAGTCTTCAGGCGGTTGGTCACGGCTCGTCGGTGCGCGTCCTTCATCATCGCCCAAGCCTACCCCTCATGGGGTGGGTTACGACCTCCCGGACCGCCAACGCCCGGCTCGCACCCCGTTGGCGATCACCAGGACCTCGGCCAGCTCGTGGACGGCGACGACGGCCGCCAGGCCGAGCAGGCCGGCGGCCGCGGTGGGGACGAGCACGAGGAGGATGGCGGCCGACAGCGCCAGGTTCTGGCGCAGGATCCGCACGCTGCGCCGGGCCTCCGCGAGGGCCTCGGGGAGGCGCCCGAGGTCTCCTCCCATGAGGGCGACGTCGGCGCTCTCGATGGCCACGTCGACGCCCATGGCGCCCATGGCGATGCCGACCCGGGCGCTGGCCAGGGCGGGGGCGTCGTTGATGCCGTCGCCGACCATGGCGACGGAGCGAACACGCTGCATGTCGTCGACCACCCTGACCTTGTCCTCGGGGAGCAACCCGGCGTGGACCTCGTCGATGCCGGCGGCGGTGGAGAGGGCGGCGGCCGTGCGCGGGTTGTCACCGGTGAGCATGGCGACGGTGAGGCCCAGACCCTTCAGGGCCGCGACCGCATCCGGCGCCTCGGGGCGGAGCTCGTCGCGTACGGCGATGACGCCCAGCCCCCGGTGGTCCTGTTCGACCATGACCACGGTGGCCCCCGCCTCCTGCAGCCGGGTGACGGCGGCGGCGAAGGGGCCGGGATCGACGAAGCCGGGTTTGCCCAGCCGGGCGTGGAGGCCCTCGACCTCGCCTTCGATGCCGCAGCCGATCACGGCCCGCGCCGCGGTCGCCGGCCTCACCGCCGGCGCCAGGGTGAGGATGGCTGCGGACAGGGAGTGCTCGCTGCGGGCCTCCAAGGCGGCGGCGACGGCCACGACGTCCTCGCTGGTCTTCCCCGGAGCGGCCACGACCTCGACGACCCGGGCCTGGTTTCGGGTGAGCGTCCCCGTCTTGTCCAAGGCCACGGCGTGGACGGTGCCGAGCGCCTCGAGTGCAGCTCCCCCCTTGATCAGCACACCGTGGCGGCTGGCGGCTCCGACGGCGGCGACCACGGTGACGGGCACGGAGATGGCCAAGGCACAGGGAGCGGCAGCCACCAACACCACCAGTGCACGGGCCAGCCACACCTCCGGGTCCCCCGCAAGCGAGCCGATCAGGGCCACGCCCGCGGCGAGGACCACGACGCCGGGAACCAGAGGCCGTGCCACCCGCTCGGCGATGCGCTGGCTCCCCGCCTTGCGCTCCTGGGCCTGCTCGACGATGTGGATCACCCGGGCCAGGGAGTTGTCGGCGCTCACCGAGGTGACCTCGACCTCCAGCACACCGCCACCGTTGATGGCGGCGGCGAAGACCTGGGTGCCGGGACCGACCTCCACGGGGACCGACTCGCCGGTCACCACCGACAGGTCGACGGCACTGAAGCCGCTGCGCACGGTGCCGTCGGTGGCCAGCCGCTCGCCGGGTCGCACGACGAGGAGGTCACCGACCACGAGCTCCGACGGGTGCAGCTCGACCTCCCCGCCCTCCCGTAGGACCCGGGCCGTCGGGGGCACCAGGTCGAGCAGCGACCGCAGACCTCGCCGGGTGCGGGCCAGGGCGAAGCCCTCCAGGCCCTCGGAGATGGAGAACAGGAACGTCAGCGTGGCGGCCTCGCCCAGCTCACCGAGGGCCACGGCGCCGGCGGCAGCAATGGTCATCAGCGTCCCCACGTTCAGCCGGCCGCGCCAGAGCGACCGGAGCGCCGGGCCGACAAAGGTGGAACCGCCGAGGACCAGCGCGGCGATGTAGAGCGCGTCCGACACCTGGGACCGCTCACCGGCACCGGCGAGGAAGCCCAGCCCGAGCAGCAATCCAGCCCCGGCGGCGACCCGTAGCGCGGGCACCTGGTGGAGCTGCTCGGGTTGCCGTGCCTCGTCACCGACGACCGCGGTGTCGGCCCCGCAGCAGATGTCACCCATGGCGGACCTCGCTCACCAGGTCACCGCGTCACACCCGCTGTGGTCGGCCGGCTCCACCTGGAGGGTGGCGTGGTCGATGGCGTAGCGCTCCTGGAGGAGGTGGCGGGCCTGGTCGAGCACCCCGTGGCTGTCGGCGTCCAGCGAGATCATGAGGTGGGCCGAGGCCGTCTCCATCTCCGACGTCAGGGTCCACACGTGGAGGTCGTGGACGTCGACCACGCCGTCGAGGCCGGACAAGTCGCACCGCACCGCCTCCATGTCGACGTGGGGCGGGGCAGCCTGGATGAGGACGCGCACGGCCTGGCTCCCCAGACGCCACGTGCGGGGGAGGATGAACAGCCCGATGGCCACGGCCATGGCGGGATCGACCCAGGTCCAGCCGGTCAGCTCCAGGACCACCGCAGCGATGATGACGCCGACTGAACCCAACGTGTCGGCCAGCACCTCGACGTAGGCGCCCTCGACGTTGAGGCTGTCCCTGGCCCCGGAGCGGAGCAGGCCAAAGGCGATGAGGTTGACCACGAGGCCGAGCACGGCCACGACCAGCATGGGGACGCCGAGCACCTCGGGGGTCGTGGTGAGCCGGCGAAGGGCTTCGACCAGCACGTAGACGGCGACGGCGAACAGCAACAGGGCGTTGACGAAGGCGGCGAGGATCTCGAGGCGGTACAACCCGAAGGTCCGGGAGGCGTCGGTCTTGCCCGCCGCCCGGTTGGCCAGCTGGATGGCGGCCAGGGCCATGCCCAGGCCGAGCACGTCGGTGAACATGTGCCCGGCGTCGGACAACAGCGCCAGGGAGTTGGTGATCAGACCGGTGATGGCCTCGACGACGAAGAAGCCGGCGGTGAGCCCAAAGGCGATCAGAAGACTGCGCTGGTGGCGGGCGCTGGCGCGCCGGGCGCCGGCGCCGTGGTCATGTGAGCCGCTCATGCCAGATCCTCTCCCTCCTGCCCGTGCCCCCTCATCACGAGTCCCGGTGGGCCAGGTGTTCTCGGGACACGTCGAGCAGCAGGCGGACGTGGGCATCGTCGAGTCGGTAGTAGATGATCCGACCCTCACGCCGGTTGCGCACGATGCCGGCGGTGCGCAGCAGTCGCAGGGCATGCGACACCGACGTCTCGGCCACCTCGACGGTGGCCGCTAGGTCACAGACGCACAGCTCACCCGCCTCGAGCAGGGCGTAGAGGATCCGGGCGCGTGTCGGATCGCCCATCAGCTTGAACACCTCGCTCAGCTGGCCGGCCTCCTCGGTGGTGAGCAAACCGGCCCGGGTGGCGACCACCTTCTCGGGGTGCACACATCGGGCGGGGCAGGCGTCGAGGCCGATGATGGCGGG
>JAUJLZ010000052.1:0-4968 GCA_030447125.1 Acidimicrobiales bacterium | reverse complement strand
CTCCGCCCTGCTCGCGAGCGGGCCCGAGGTGCTGTCCCGATCACCCGCGCCGCTGGCCACCGCCGTGCGCGCTGGTTCGCTGGACTGGTTGGTGCCAGCCGTGCGCATCGGGGGCACCGTCGCCGCTCTCGGCGTGTTGTTGTCGCTGCTGGTGGGGGTGAGCCGCACGGCCTTCGCCATGGGCGCCAACCGCGATCTGCCGGCCTGGTTCGACGCCGTCCATCCCCTTCACCGTGTCCCCCACCGCGCTGAGCTGGCCGCGGGGGCGGCGGTGGTGGCCCTCGTCCTGGTAGCCGACCTCCGGGGCACCATCGGCTTCAGCTCCTTCGCCGTGCTGACGTACTACGCCCTCGCCAACGTGGCCGCCTGGACCCTCCCAGCCGACCAGCGGCTCTGGCCCCGCTCACTGGCGGTCGCCGGGGCGGGCGGGTGTGGTCTTCTCGCCTTCACCCTCCCGCTGGCCAGCGTCATCTCCGGGGTCGCCGTGCTCAGCGTGGGCGCCATGATCGGGCTGATCCGAACGGCAGTGAGCAGCGTCAGCACTGGTCGGCCAAGCCGCTGAAGGTGTAGCCCAAGGCTGAGCGATGTCGAGGGATCAGACCAGCGGTTGGCGCATTGGGGCACCACCGCTGCACCTGCAGCTCATTGGTCAGTCGCTACGGTGGATCTGGTTGTGACACGCCAGGAACCCGGCCTGCACCTCTCACGGCGCCAGCTGCTGGCAGCTGGCCTGGGCGTGGCCGGCACGGCGGTGACCGGCGGTGCCCTCAACCGAGCATGGTGGCTGCTGTCACGGGAGGATCTCGTCCCCGGCGAGGCGCCGACCCTGGAGCTGGAGCCGGGCCGATGGCAGACCACGGCGGACCAGCTCACCTTCGCCGCCATCGGCGACAGCGGGAGCGGCGGCCGCCAGGCCATGGCGGTCGCTGAGCAGCTGGCACTGTCCTATCGCCGAAAGCCCTTCGGTCTGGTCGCCCTGCTGGGTGACATCTGCTATTACGGCCCCATCCGACGTCGCTTCGACGAAGTCTTCGTCAAGCCGATGTCGCCCCTGATCGACGCCGGCGTCAACTTCGAACTGGCCATCGGCAACCACGACGGCGGCCTGTTCTACGACGATCAGGCACTCGCGGAGATCGAAGACACGCTCGAGCTGCTCGGTACACCAGCGAGGTACTTCGCAGCGACCCACGGCCCGGCGGACTTCTTCTACCTGGACTCGAGCGCGCCCGCCATGTTCGGTCCCGACGGGGCCAAGCAGCTCGAGTGGCTCGACGACACCTTGGCCAGCGCCACCGGCCAGTGGCGGATCGTCGCCCTCCACCACCCCATCTACTCCTCGGGCTCACACGGTCCCACGCCGCGCCTCGACGAGCTGGTGGAGCCCGTGCTGCGGCGCCATCACGTCGACTTGGTCCTGGCCGGCCACGACCACCACTACGAGCGCACGTTGCCGATCGACGGCATCACCTACGTGGTGAGCGGCGGTGGTTGCAAGACGACGCCCGTCAGGCCCCGGCCCTCTACGGCCTTTGCCGCCTCGGCGTTGCAGTTCATGCGCATCCAGATCAACGGCGACCGGCTCACCGGCCGCTCGGTGGGTCCCACCGGCCGCGTGCTCGACCGCTTCGAGCTACGCGCCCGGGAAGGCCGACGGTGATGACCCCGAGCGCCGCTGGCGCCGGGCTCGCCACCTTCGCCGTGCTCGACCTCGCCGTCATAGTCGCACCGAGTCTCGTCCTTGCCGGCGCAGCCGAGAAGGGCGGGCTCGCCGGCGCCCACGGCCTCGATCTCCTCGTCGTCAGCACCCTCCTCGGAGCGTCCCACGCAGCCCTCGTCTGGAACCGACTCCGACGCCAGCTCCTTCCCCACTCCCGGACCGCCGACGTCCTCATCGCCACACTGAACGCGACCGTCGTGCTCGCTCTGGCCACCACGACCCTCCTCCTCGTCGTACTCGGTGGCTTCGCCCCCCAGCACGCCGTCCTCGTGAACCGAGGATGGCCGGTGGTGGCTCTGTGGATCGGTATGCACCTGAGCGCCATGGCCCTCGCCGAGCTCACCCGCACCCAGCTGCTGCGCTGGCTTGACCCGCCCCGGAACGACACCTCATCGGCGCGAGCCCGAGCCGAGATGTCCTCATGAGGGTCGGGTTGCCGCTGAACGTCTCGACACTGGCGATTCGATTCCACGGGCTGCAGCCCAGTCGAGCCCGACCAGCAGTGCCTCTGGCCCGGCCTTCTTCACCTGCGTTATCCGGCCAACCGTGCCCCGTACTACCCGGACTTCTGGCGGACGTGTTCGATCAGCCCACAGATCGTGCCCTCGGCACTGGGGGACTCCTGGGCTCGCCGCTCCAGGGCGACGAGCTCCCGACGCAGGTGCCGCAGCTCCCTCAGGCGCCGGTCGATGTCGGTCACCTCCTGGCTGATCAGGCCCCGCACGTAGCCGCAGGGCGCCTCGCCGCGCTCTCGTAGGGCGAGAATCTCACGTACCTCGTCGAGGGCCAGGCCCAGCCGCTGCGCCGACTTGATGAACAACAGGCGCTCGACGTCGCCCTCGTTGTAGACCCGGTACCCGGAAGCGCTGCGCTCCGCCTCGGGCACCAAGCCGATCGACTCGTAGTAGCGGATGGTCTTCGTGTTGACTCCGATCCGCTCGGCCAGATCGCCGATGTGCACGCGCCCTCCCTTTCCAACCTTCTCCCTGGCTAGAAGGATAGAGCCGCCGTCGTCGCTGGACAGCTGGAAGCCACGGGAGAAACTCGAACTCCTCTACAGGTAGCGACAGATGTCGGCGGCGTCGCAGGCGTCGGCGTCGGCGGCTGCGGCCCCTTCGTGCAGAGCGGCGACGTTCGCCCGCAGCTCCTGGAGGTCGGCGATCTGTCGGTCCAACTGGGCGAGTCGGTAGGCGAGGAGCTCTTCGACGTGGTGGCAGGGAGCCGATCCGCTGTCGCGGAGGTCGAGGATCTCGCTGATCTGGGCGAGGGTGAGCCCGGCGTTGCGGCCACGTCGTATGAAGTCGAGCCGGTTCAGCACCTCGGGCGGGTAGTCGCGGTAGCCGCTCGGGGTGCGCGCCGGTGCAGGGAGCAGGTTGCGCACCTCGTAGAAGCGCAGCGTCTTGGTGGTCACCCCGGCCAGGGCTGCCATCTCACCGATCTTCACATCACACCTTCCTCAGCACGACCTTGACCTTCACCTGTAGGGGAAGGTCCATGATGGCCGAAGTCGAGGACATGGAGGTGACGGTGCACGAGGGATACGACGTGGACCTGGCGGTGGTCGGGTCAGGGGGAGCGGCGATGGCGGCGGGCATCGCGGCGCGCAAGACCGGTGCGAGCGTGGTGCTCATCGAGCGGGCGGCGGTGGGCGGCACCTGCGTGAACGTGGGCTGCGTACCCTCCAAGACCCTCCTGGCCGCCGCCGGTGCCCGCCACGCCGCGCTGCACAACCCTTTCCTCGGGACACCCACGAGCGCAGCCGCCGTCGACCTGGCGTCACTGGTGGGCCAGAAGGACGAGCTGGTGGGCCGGTTGCGCCACGTCAAGTACGAGGAGGTGGCCGCCGCCTACGGGTTCGAGATCCGCCCCGGCCAGGCGCGGTTCGCCGAACACGCCACCTTGGAGGTCGACGGGACGCCGCTTCGGGCTCGCGCCTACGTGGTGGCCACCGGCGCCGAACCTGATCGAGCTGACCTCCCAGGTCTGGACGAGGTGGAGTACCTGACCTCGACCACGGCAATGGAGCTCGAGGTGCTGCCGGAGTCGTTGATCGTGGTCGGTGGCGGCTACGTGGGGTTGGAGCAGGCGCAGCTGTTCGCTCACCTTGGTACCCAGGTGACGGTGGTGGGGCGGCTGGCGCCGCACGCCGAGGCGGAGATGGCAGCGGTGCTGCGCCGGGTGTTCGCCGACGACGGCATCGCCGTGATCGAGGAGCGGGCCGAGACCGTCGAGTCGACGCCCGACGGCCCGGCCGTCGCCACCACCTCGGGGAGGCGCGTCAGGGCCCAGCAGCTGCTGGTGGCCACCGGCCGACGAGCCCGCACCGATGGCCTCGACCTCGACGCCGCCGGCGTCAAGACCGACGGGGCCGGCTTCGTCGTCGTCGACGAGCACCAGCGCACGTCCAACCCGCGGGTGTACGCGGCGGGCGACGTTGCCGGCGTCCCCCAGTACGTCTACGTCGCCGCTGCCACCGGCCGGGTGGCGGCCACCAACGCCCTGGCCGACGACGACAGCGACTTGATGGCAGTGGACTACGCGGGGATGCCGGCGGTGGTGTTCACCCGGCCCCAGCTCGCATCGGCCGGGCTCACCGAGGCGGAGGCGCTGGCCAGGGGATACGACTGCGAATGGCGGGTGTTGGAGCTGGCCGACGTGCCCCGGGCATTGGCCAATCGGGACACCCGAGGCGCGATCAAGCTCGTCGCCGACGCGTCCAGCGGCAAGGTCCTCGGTGTCCACGCCGCTGCTGACGGCGCCGGTGACCTCATGCTGGCCGCCACCTACGCCATCAAGTCGGGGATGACCGTCGACGACATCGCCGAGACCTGGGCGCCCTACCTGACCATGGCCGAGAGCCTGCGCCTCGTGGCCCAGTTGTTCCGCGACGAGCTCCCCACCTCCTGCTGTGCCTGACCGCACCCGAACCGGCCGGCGCCCGGTAGTCGTTCGCCTGCGACGACGACCCGCTCGGGACTGGCAGCACCGCACAGACCGTGAGGGGTGCCGGTCATGAAGCTCGCCCGCCTGATGACCGCACGCGGGTGGGCGATCACCCGCCCCCGACCCTGACATCTACCAAACCCGGGAGGAAGCAGTTGAGCGAGCACGTCGACGTCATCGTCATCGGCATGGGTCCAGGAGGTGAGGTGGCCGCCAGTCGGCTGCTCGCCGGTGGGAAACGAGTAGCGGTCATCGAGCGGGAGCTGATCGGCGGCGAGTGCGCCTACTGGGCCTGCATCCCCTCG
>JAUJLZ010000306.1 GCA_030447125.1 Acidimicrobiales bacterium | reverse complement strand
TGGCCGTGTGCCTGCCGGCCTTCTCGCCCGAGCTGGTCCAGCGGGACGAGGCGCCGTAGCCGGTGCTCCACCGGACCTCTGTCCATCTGGAGCTACTTGACCTCCTCGCCGGGCCCTTGTCTGACTTGTGCGCTTTCTCGGTCGAACGGTGTCTGCTTCTGTCGTGGTGGCAGCGAAGCCGGCGCTGTGGACTCAAGGTTGGGAACCGGTCGGCGGACGTACGCTCACCCCAGCGTTGACCAGCGCCTGCTTGGCCTCGTCCACCGTGTGGGTGCCGAAGTGGAAGATCGACGCAGCCAACACTGCGTCGGCCCGGCCTTCGAGGGCCCCGTCGACCAGGTGCTGCAGGGTCCCCACCCCCCCACTGGCGATCACGGGGATGCCGCAGCCCTCGGCCACCGCACGGGTGAGCTCCAGGTCGAAGCCGTCCCGGGTGCCGTCGCAGTCCATGGACGTGAGCAGGATCTCGCCGGCCCCGAGGCGCTCCAACTCGGCCGCCCACGAGACCGCTTCGAGCCCGGTCGGCTTGCGCCCGCCGTGGGTGTAGACCTCGAATCCCCCGGGAGAGCGCCGGGCGTCGATGGCGGCCACCACGCACTGGGCGCCGAACTCGGTGGCCAACTCCCCCACCAGCTCGGGTCGGCTCACCGCTGCTGTGTTGACCCCGACCTTGTCGGCCCCCGCCCGCAGGAGAGCCCGGGCGTCGTCGACCACCCGCACGCCACCTCCCACCGTGAGGGGGATGAACACCTCCTCGGCCGTGCGGCGAACGACGTCGACCATGGTCCGGCGGTTGCCCGACGACGCGGTGATGTCGAGGAAGACGAGCTCGTCGGCACCCTGCTCGTCGTAACGGGCCGCCAGCTCGACGGGATCACCGGCGTCGCGCAGGCCGACGAAGTTGACCCCCTTCACCACCCGCCCGTCGTCGACGTCGAGGCAGGGGATGACCCGCACGGTGCGCACGGATCAAGACCCTACGCCGCGGCTAGGCCATGGCCACGAGGTCGAGGAAGTCGTCGCTCCAGTGGTCGAGGGTGCCCTCGGGCATGAGCAGCACCCGCTGGGGGGCCAGTTCCCGGACGAACTCCGGGTCGTGGCTCACGAGCACCATGGCCCCGCCCCATCCGGCCAGCGCCGCCGCCACCGAGGTGCGTGAGGGCGGGTCGAGGTTGTTGGTGGGCTCGTCGAGCAACAGCAGGTTGTGGCGCCCGGCAGTGAGCTGGGACAGCGCCAGCTTGGTCTTCTCGCCACCCGACAGCGTGCCTGCGTCCTGGAAGGCCATCTCCCCGGGCAGTCCGAACATGCCGAGCAGGGCCCGCAGCTCACCTACCGGCAGGTCGGCCTGCTCGCGCAGGTGTGAGAGGACGTCCTTGCCGGCCACGATCCCCTCGTGCTCCTGGGCGTAGTAGCCGGCGGACACGTCGAGGCCGAACCGCCAGGTTCCCGCATTGGCCTGGTTCTCCCCGGCCAGGATGCGCAGCAGGCTGGTCTTGCCCGCGCCGTTGAGCCCCATGACCATGAGGCGCTCGCCCCGGCCCAGGTCAAAGGAGACATCCGAGAAGATGGGCGGTCCCCCGTAGTGCTTGGCCAGGCCTTCGACCTCCAGGACGACACGGCCGGCCCGCGGGGGCTCGGGCAGGCGCAGGGCCATCGTCCGCTCCTGGACCGGGCCGGTCACGGCCACGTTGCGCAGGCGCTCCACGCGGTGGTCGATCGACTTGGCCGTGCGGGCCCGGCGCTGGGTCTGGCCCCGCATGCTGTCGGCCAGGGTGGAGAGGCGCTTGATCTCCCCGGCCTGGGCCGCGGCCACCTTGGCCTGGCGGACCTGGTCGGCCTCCAGGGCCCGGCGGTACTGCGAGTAGGTCCCTCGGTACTCGGTGAGGCGGCTGTCGTTGAGGTGCAGGACCCGGGTGATGGCCTCGTCGAGCAGGCCGAGGTCGTGGCTGATGACCAGCAACGCGCCTCGGTAGGAGGCCAGGAAGCCCATCAACCACGACTTGGCGTCGGTGTCGAGGTGGTTGGTGGGCTCGTCGAGCAAGAGCAGGTCGCTGCCGGCAAAGAGGATGCGGGCCAGCTCCACCCGGCGCCGCTCCCCTCCCGACAGCACGCTGACGGGTCGCTCCAGGCTCTCGTCGGGCAGTCCCAGGCCGGCGGCGATGCGGCGGACCTCGGCGTCGGCCGCCCACCCGCCAGCCAGCTCAAAGGCGTCGACGGCCTTGGCGTGGCGCCCGACGTTGCGCTCCGACGGGTCCTCCTCCAGGGCCAAGCGGCGCTTCTCGATGGTGATGACGAGTTGGTCCAGCCCCCGTCCGGACAAGACGTGGTCGAGGGCAGTCAACCCATCGGCGGTCGACGACCGGACCGAGCGGGGATCCTGGGACAGGTAGCCGAGTCCTCCTCGGCGAACCACCTCGCCGTCGTGGGCGGGTGAGTGGCCGGCGAGGACGCCGAGCATGGTGGTCTTGCCCGCCCCGTTGCGCCCCACCAGGCCGACCTTGTCGCCGGCGGCCACCGTGAAGGAGGCGCCGACCAGAGTCAGGCGTCCACCGACCTCGACGGACAGGTTGCGCGCCTGGAGCATCTGCCTAGGGTGCCAGCTCGGCGGGTCAACCACGCCGATACCGCCAGGAAGCGATGCCAACCGGCCACCATCGACTAGGTGGTCGACTCGTCGGCCACCTCTGGGCAGCATTGAGGGGCCATCCCGCGGCTTCAAGTCCTCGGATTCGCCAGAGAGGTCACAACGG
>JAUJLZ010000305.1 GCA_030447125.1 Acidimicrobiales bacterium | reverse complement strand
CAGCCAGGCCGCCAACGTCTTGGAGGACCTGGGCTGGTTCGTGATCGACAACCTGCCGCCGGCGCTGATCGACAAGGTCGCCGAGCTGGCCCAGGCGCCGGGCACCACCATCGAGCAGGTCGCCCTGGTCATCGGGCCCCGGGCCGGTCTGGATGAGCTCACCGCCAGCCTGGCCACCCTGCGGGCCACCAACGCCCGGGTCCGGGTCCTGTTCCTCGAGGCCTCCGACAAGGTCCTGTTGCGGCGCTACACCGACACCCGCCGGCGCCACCCACTGGCCGAGGGTGAGGGCATCGTCGAGACCATCGAGCGGGAGCGGGCCAACCTGGAGCCGGTCAAGGCCGAGGCCGACGTGGTGGTCGACACCACCGAGCTCAACGTGCATCAGCTCCGGGAGCGCATCATCGGCCTCTTCGGGGTCGACACCGCCGCCTCGGGCATGCAGACCACGATCATGTCGTTCGGCTACAAGCACGGGCTGCCCCTCGACGCCGACCTGGTCATCGACTGTCGCTTCCTGCCCAACCCCCATTGGGTGGAGGACCTCCGGCCCCACACCGGCGAGCACCCCGAGGTGCGCAGCTACGTGATGCGCTTCCCCGAGACGGCCGAGTTCCTGGGGCGCCTCGACCACCTGCTCGACCTGGTCCTGCCCGCCTACGTCAAGGAGGGCAAGTCGTACCTCACGGTGGCCCTGGGCTGCACGGGGGGCCGCCACCGCTCAGTCGTCATCGCCGATGAGGTGGCCCGAGGGTTGCGGCGCAAGGGCTACGAGGCCAGTCTCGTCAACCGTGACATCCAACGCTGAAGCGGATCCGGCGGTCGGAGCCGGGGGCGGGCTGAAGCTCGGTGGTCCCCGGGTGGTGGCCCTGGGCGGGGGCCACGGGCTGGCCGCCACCTTGACCGCCGCTCGCCGCTACGCCTCTGACGTCACCGCCGTGGTCTCGGTGGCCGACGACGGGGGTTCCAGCGGCCGCCTGCGCCAGGCCTTTGGCATCCCCGCCCCGGGCGACTTGCGTCGCTGCCTGGTCGCCCTCGGCGATCCGGCCTCGCCCTGGGCCGGCTTCTTCGAACACCGCTTCGATGCCGGCGAGCTCGAGGGCCATGCGCTGGGCAACCTGGTCATCACCGGGTTGGCCAGCGCGCTCGGCGACTTCTCCGCCGCCCTGGTGGAGGCCGGCCGGCTGGTCGGCTGCGCCGGACGGGTCCTTCCCGCCAGCACGGTCCCGGTCGTGCTCAAGGCCGACGCCGCCGGCGGGGCCGTCGAGGGCCAGGTCAACGTCTCTTCGACCGGACGGATCTCGTCGGTGTCGCTCGTCCCGCCCGACGCACCGGCGCCCCCGGCAGCGGTGGAGGCCATCATGGCGGCCGACCAGGTGGTGCTCGGCCCCGGGTCACTGTTCACCAGCGTGCTGGCCGCCGCCATCGTCCCCGAGGTGACGGCGGCCCTGGCGGCCACGTCGGCCCAGACGGTCTACGTCTGCAACCTGCGTCCCCAGCTCCCGGAGACCGACGGCTTCGACGTGGGCGCCCACGTCAGGGCCCTGGCCGCCCACGGCGTGCACCCCGACGTGGTCCTGTGCCACCCCGGCGCCCTCGTGCCGGGTGACTGTGGCGTCGAGGTGGTGGAGCGGGCGGTGGCGGCAACGGGAGGCCGGGCCCATGATCCCGTCCTGTTGGGCACGGTGCTGGCGGGCCTGGCGGCGCTGGTCAGTGGGGCCAGGGGCGGACGGGCGAGCTAGGGCGTCGGGCGACTAGGTTCGGCCCCCAGAGGTGCGGGCGCCTCACTGCTCGCAGCGCCAACCGTGGGACCAACCAGTCCCGCTCGAGGGGATCGGGGAGGACGAATGAGCATTCGCGTCGGGATCAACGGGTTCGGCCGGATCGGCCGCAACTTCTACCGAGCAGCGCTGGAGTCGGGGGCCGATGTCGAGGTGGTAGGGGTCAACGACCTCATGTCGCCGGCCACCAACGCCCACCTCCTCAAGTATGACTCCACCCACCGTCGCCTCAAGGCCGACGTGTCGGCCACCGACGACTCGATCACCGTGGGGTCCAACACCTTCAAGGTCTTCGCCGAGCGCGACCCCAAGGCCCTTCCCTGGGGCGACATCGGCGTCGACGTGGTGGTGGAGTCCACCGGCATCTTCACCGATGGCCACAAGGCCGCCGCCCACGTCGATGCCGGCGCCCCCCGGGTGATCATCTCGGCCCCGGCCACCAACGTCGACGGCACCTTCTGCGTGGGCGTCAACGACGACACCTTCGACGGCGCCACCCACAAGGTCATCTCCAACGCCTCGTGCACCACCAACTGCTTCGTGCCCATGGTCAAGGTGCTCGACGACGCCTTTGGGGTGGAGCGGGGCCTGATGACCACCGTCCACGCCTACACCAACGACCAGAACCTGTTGGACCTGGCCCACAAAGACCTGCGCCGGGGCCGGGCGGCGGCGGTCAACATCGTGCCCAGCTCCACCGGCGCGGCCCGGGCCACCAGCCTGGTGCTGGAGTCGATGAAGGGCAAGCTCGACGGCACCGCCCTGCGGGTGCCCGTGCAGAGCGGCTCCATCACCGACTTCACGGCCGTCCTGGCTGACGAGGCCAGCGTGGAGCAGATCAACGAGGCGTTCAAGGCGGCGGCGTCCGACGGCGCCATGAGCAAGGTGCTGGTGTACACCACCGACCCCATCGTCTCCACCGACATCGTGGGCTCGCCGGCGTCGTGCACCTTCGACTCCGAGCTGACCATGA
>JAUJLZ010000304.1 GCA_030447125.1 Acidimicrobiales bacterium | reverse complement strand
GCGGCCGCGTCACCGAGTCGATCGTCCCCGACTACGCCTCGGCCAGCAGCTTCTCGTAGGCGGCGGCGAGGTCGTGAAGCGCCTGCTTGCCGTCGCCGTGGTACGAGGCACCGTGCATCACGGCGAGAGTGGCGGGCTCGAGATCGCCGAGGGCGCGGATAACTCTTCCCGTCGAGGGCGTCAGTGAGGTGGCGTGGAACATCGCCTCGGCGGCCATGGCAGGCTCGACGATGTCATCGCTCGTCACCGGGCGCGGGGCGCCCAGGTGGCTGAGGAGGTCGCCGCACAGCAGCGTGTCGGTGGTCTCCTCGAACAGCACCTGCGCCTCCCATCCATGGGGCACGTGCGGCGTCGAGATCTGCCTGAGCCGCCTTCCGCCGATGTCGATCACCTCGCCGTCCGCGAGGGGGCGGGGCGGGCGGTCGCACAGGTCGTCGAGCGACACCATGCACCCGAGCGCCCCGAAGGTCACCTGGCTCTGCGGTGCCGCCGCCAGCCACATGTTCATCGAGCCGCTCTCGTCGGCCTCCACGTGGCCGAAGCTGATCCACCGCAGCGATTCGACCGGGATCACAGTCGCTACCGCCTCGGCCACGAGGGGGAACAAACCCCGCATACCAGTATGGAAAAGGAGCGGTTCCTCGCCGGTCACGAGGAACTGGTTGAAGGTGAACCCTTCGGGGCTCACCTCGGGGATCCACGTCGAGATCCGGTAGATGCCGTCGGCGATCTCGTTCACGGTTGGCTGCATGGGTTCCATGCCCATGGGGCGTTCAGCCGGCACCCGATTCGTTCACTCCCAATTGAACGATCCAGCGAACGTCGCCGTTGCCCGGCCGGTAGACGCAGTACAGGCCGGTCTGCACGCCCCGGTCGAGCGCTGCGCCGGCATCAGGCAGGGCCTCGGCGATCCGGGCAATGGCGGCCCGCAGCGCCCGGGTCACGTTGAGCCGGGCTCGCTCCGCTGCCGAGGCGGCCGGGCGGTCGCGGCCTCCGAGGCCGAAGGCCTGCGCCAGCTGCGCGACGAGCTGGTCGAGCTCGGCTTGAAGCGTCTCGGCACGGCTGAGCTGTCGCACCTCGAGGGCATCGTCGATTTCGGCCCGCAGCGCCTCGACCCGCCGCCGGTACGCCGCCCGGGCCCGGGCGTCCAGGACCTCGCCGGCGTCGCCGAGCGCCCGCCGATCCACCGCGCCCGGATCGACACCCTCGACTCGGTCGACGAGGTCGAGGGCGTGGCGCTCGACGCCGACGCTGGCGACGAGTACGGCCAAATACCGGAGTCCCTTGCTGTCCTGGAGATGGACGCTGGCACCGCCGGCGCTCGCCAGCCACCGCCTGCCCTGGCGAGCCAGGATCGCGGTGACCGGGGCGGTCCCGCGACGGGCGCCTGCCCGGAACCACCCGAGAAGCTCACGATCTGCGGGCCCGATGACGACGTCCAGCGCCTCCAGGGTTGCGGCCGCCGATGCGACGTCGAGCTTGGCCGCTGCCTCGTCGCCGCCCGACAGCCGGCGTCGCGCCAGCTCGAGCAGGAGCGTCGCCCGCCGCCACGGGAGCTGGCGTACGTCGAGGCGATCGACCGCGCCCTCGAGCGCCGCGATGGCGCCGTCGATGTCACCGGACGCGGCGTGGACTCGCGACTGTGCCGCCGCGACCCGTGCCTGCAGCGACGGAATGTCGAGACTGGCCAGCCGCTCGGTCATGTCGCCGCACGCTTGCTGAGCGGTCTCGACGTCGCCGCACGCCAGCTCGGCGTCCACGAGGACCGTCAGCAAGGCGGCGGCACGCGGCCGATCATCGGCCATCACCCGCAGCCCTCGTCGCGCCGTAGCTCGGGCGAGGTCGTATTCGCCGCGCGCCAGGTGCAGGTGGGCCGCCGGCAGGAGCGCCTGGATGTGTTGCTCCTTGCCGAGCAGCAGCGACTCTGCCTCTGCCAGACGGCCTTGGAGGATCCGGAGATCGGCCAAGGCGATGGCGGAATGCCAGCTCGGCATGGCCATGGCCGACTCGAAGTCATGGCTTGCCTTGAGCAAGAGCGCCTCGGCCTCCGACCACCGCCCCAGCTCCATCAGTGCAGTGGCCTGGACGCTGTCGCAGTGGTTGGAGAGGAACACCGGCGCGCCCGGCCCGGTGCCGATCAGGCCGTGCTTACGAAGCAAGTCCGTCCACGATCCTGCTCGTCCGAAATCGGCCGCGTGGTAGCAGGCGGTGAAGAACGAGCACACCGATTTGCCCGCGGCGTCCATGTCGTCGGCCGGGCCGCACACCAAGGCCATCGCCTCGTCGAGCAGTGCCATGCCCTCGGTCAGGCGGCCTGCCTGCACGTGAGCCAAGCCGGCGTCGGCCAGCGCCTTGCCCTCGAGGTTGATGTCGCCAAAGCGCCGCGCCCTCTCGAGTGCCAGCTCCGCAGCGGTGAGGAGCTCGTCGGGATCGTCGACGTCACAGCCCATGGCCGCGACCGCCACCCATCCCTGCTCGACGCACGGCGGCTCGTCCTCCACGAGGCGCCAGGCGCGTGCGAACCACGCCCGAGCGGCGACCACGTTCCCGATGGCATTGGCGAACGTGTCGCCGAGGCGGGCGCACGCCATCGCCGCGGCGCGCGGGTCTCCTGCGGCGGTGAAACCACGGATAGCGGCCGACAGGTGGGCGACGACGGCGTCGACGTCCAACCGGGCGAACGCCTCGTCGGCCAGCGCCAACGCCCGATCGGCCTCCTCGGTGCCGGACATCCCGCCAGCATCGCGCTGGTGACTGCTGG
>JAUJLZ010000303.1 GCA_030447125.1 Acidimicrobiales bacterium | reverse complement strand
TCGACCTGGGCGGTCGCCTGCCTCCTGCCCGCACAGAACGAGCGCTCGACAACTCACTCACCGGAAGCTGGTCGTCTTTGAACAGCTTCAGGCGGTGGCCATCAAGCTCTTCGAACATGGCCGTTCCGGAACGACGGCAGAACTGGAGACGGGCATCTCCGCCACCAAGGTCATCTCGGAGCAGTGGGACTTGTCGCCGAACGAGCAGGTCGTCGCCCCATGACCCGCCTCTCCTGGGACTTCACCGGCCCCGATCCCGCCCCCGGTGACCCGGCTGCCTACGCCCGGCTATCCCGTGACCTGGGTGACACCGCCGAAGCCGCCGAGTCCGCCTACCGCCAGCTCCAGGGCCTGGCCACCGGCGTGGACGAGACCATCTGGCGGGGCTCCGCCGCCGGGGGAGTCTCGCCAACCAGATCGTCAACGTCCTTCCCTCGTCGGGTAGGACGTTCGTCGGGACGCCGAGGGGACCATCTATGACACCCCGCCGGGTTGGTTGTCGCGAGTCGCGGAGAACGGTCGGGGAACCGTGTACCAGCGGCCAGGGGCGACGGGGAACGCCGACATGATCCGCATCATGGCGCCGACGTCGCGGTATCCCAGGGGCTATGCAGTCGTCCACAATCGCTACGGCCAGCCTGTCGATGTGTTCGGCGTACCGGGTCCAAGACCAACGACGCACATCCCCGAGAGCTACCGCGGACCTTGGCCGGGTTGGCCGAGATGACTGCTGACGATCTTGTCGAACATGACGATCGGTGGTTGTTGCCGTTGGTCGGACTGCGCTTATCGCAATGCTGTGTCGACTTTGCCGTCACCTTCCGCTTCTCCGACGCAAACGGGACGTTCGAGGTCCGGGTGGGCGAGCCCTTCGTTCTTTACCTGGCCGGTCACGAGCAGGTGCTGAAGCCCGAAGAGGACAGAGCGCAGGTCGGCCCTGTGTTGTCGTTGCTTCACCAGACCGTTTCAGAGGCTGTGGCCTTCAAGGATGGGCGGCTTGAGTTGGCCTTCTCGGACGGAGCGGCGGTGAGGGTTCCGGTGGGTCAGGACTTCGAGGCGTGGGAGCTGGTAGGTCCAGATGGGCTGCGCGTGGTGTCCTTGCCCGGTGGCGAGCTCGCAGTCTGGCAGGCGGAGGTGACGCTTGCCGGGACTCCGACTCTGGGGTTCAGCGAACCCGTTTGTGGGGGAACTGGGGTGCCCGGTGGAGACGAGGGCCCCGAGGACGGCGTGGACTGAGGCGAAGTCGTTCGGGATCATGGTGCAAGACCTCAAGGGCCCGACCGACGAGCAGAGCAGCAGTGGGTGGACGAGCAGTTCTACGCCATCATCACCGACCTCGTTGGCACTCCCGCCGAGTTGGTGGACGCCGACGGTGACATAGCCTGGCAGTCCAACCCCACCCTCTGGGGCATCCATGCCATCTCTCGGCTCGCCAGCGCCGACTGCCCCTTGCGGTTTCCAGGCCAGTATTTCGATTCAGAAACACAAACAGGTCTCAACTACTTTCGCTACTACGATCCAGTTGCGTCGCGTTACCAGACTGGTGATCCTGCTGATCTCGAGCTCAGCGGCGGGGCCAGGCGGGGGAGTGGGCGCCCGAGGAGCCGGTGCGGCGGGGGCGACGGCGGTCGCCCAGGGCCCAGGCCCGGCGCCAGGAGTTGCCCTCGGGCCCGGTGAGCGACGGGGACTCGCCCTTGGCCGCTCGCCGGCGGGCCGACCACCAGTCGGTGGCGGCCTCGTCGGCCAGGGCGGCCACGGCCATCTCGATCCGGCCGGCGAAGCGGGTGGCGCTCTCGCCGTCACCGGGGCGCAGGGGGGCGCCGAAGGTGACCCGGCTGGTGCCGGGCGTGGGCCGCTTGTCGCCCTTGCCGAAGATGGCGCCGGTGCCCTCCACGTGGATGGGCACCACCGGGACCGCACACCGCAGGGCCAGGTAAGCGGCTCCGCCCCGGTGGCCCCGGCCCCAGCCGTCGGCGCTGCGGCCGCCCTCGGGGAAGATGAGGAGGCTCCACCCGTCGGTGACGAGGCCGGCGGCCCGGTCGGCCGAGCGGCGCTCGATGCGGGTCCGTTCGATGGGGATGGCCCCGATGGCCAGCGCCGAGGCGGCCGAGGTCAGCCGGTTGGTGAAGAAGTAGTCGGCGGCGGCGGCCACCACCACCTTGTGGCGCCAGGGCTCGGGGATGGAGGTGAGCAGCAGAGGGGCGTCGAGGTGGCTGTGGTGGTTGGCGGCGAAGATGGCCGCCCCCTCCAGGCCCTCGAGGCGGTCCAGGCCGGAGCGCTGCGGCGCGGTCAGGGCCCGCACCCCCAGGCGCAACGGGCCTTCGAGCACGAGGAGCCGGACGTGGCGGGCCAACGGGCGCCGCGCCCAGGTGGTGTCGTAGTCGGCTCCGGTGCGGCGTTCGCTCGGGGGACGCTCGTAGCCCCGCGGGACCAGCGGCGCCGACCACGGGAACCCCGGCCGGGGGACCCGCAGGCGCACGCCTGCCACCGAGGGCAGCGAGGGCAGCGGGCTCATTCGGCCTCCGCCACGAGCGGAGTGGGCAGAGGGCTCACGTCACCTCGGCCAGCATCAGGGGCGGGCAGTGGAAGTGGGTGAGGGAGGGGTCGGCGCCGACCACGTCGCTGGCCATCTCCAGGGCGTCGCGCATGGTGGTGGCCGGCTTGAAGCCGAGGCGGCGCACGGCCTTGGCGTTGCCGCCCACGATGATGACCCCGCCCAGGTGCTGGAGGGCGTGCGCCCCCCAGTACCACATGTAGAAGGGGT
>JAUJLZ010000302.1 GCA_030447125.1 Acidimicrobiales bacterium | reverse complement strand
TCCCCAGACCGGGGACGGTGGCCGAGTGTCAAATGCGGGCCTGGTTCTCGATCTGGATGGCGCCGAGGGCGGTGAACAGCTTCTTGATGAGGTAGTTCTCCTCGTTGTCGCAGGCTGCGCCCCCAAGGGTCCCAAAGCCCAGCGTGCGGTTCAGGGGGACGCCGTCATCGTCGGTGTCCTGCCAGTGAGCGCCACGGGAGGCGACGATGCGATCGGCGATCATGTCCATGGCTTGCTCCAGAGGCAGGTCTTCCCACTCGGTGGCGTGGGGTCTGCGGTAGCGCACGGTCTGCAGCCGCCCCTCCCCGGTCACCAGGTCCTTGGTGGACGACCCTCGCGGGCACAGCCGGCCCCGAGAGAGGGGGCTGTCGGGGTCCCCCTCGATGTGGAGGATGTCGTCGCCCTTGACGTAGATGCGTTGCCCGCAGCCCACCGCGCAGAAGGGGCAGATGGAGGGGACGACCCGCTCGGCGTCCTCGGTGTGGGGGCGGATGTCCTCGGTGCGAGCGGAGCGGGCAGCCGAGCCCAGGGCCAGGTGGTCCCCCCCGGGACACAGCTGGCGGACCACCGGCCACGTCTCGACGAGTGCTCGCAGCCCCACGGCGCCTCCTTGTCCTTCCCGCTCGGCCTACTACCCCGTTGCCGACCCGGGCAAGTCCCATTGCCCGGAGCACACCGACTCGGCCCGGTACCCTCGGTTGGTGCCTGACTCGACCCCCCGGGTCCGATTTTCGCCTGCTCCCACCGGCTATCTCCATGTGGGAGGGGCTCGCACCGCTCTGTTCAACTGGCTCTTCGCTCGCCAGAGCGGCGGGACGTTCCTGCTGCGCATCGAGGACACCGACGTCGAGCGCAGTCGCCCCGAGCTCACCCAGGCCATCCTCGAGTCGCTGCGCTGGCTGGGGCTCGACTGGGACGAGGGGCCAGTGCACCAGTCCGACCGGGCCGGACAGCATCGCCAGGCCGTGGCCAGGCTCTTGGCCCACGGGCGTGCCTACCTTTGCGATTGCAGCCAGGACGAGGTCAAGGCGCGAGCGGCGGCCCGAGGTGGCGCTCCGGGCTACGACGGCTGGTGCCGTGATCGCCACGTCAGCGCCGGCGACGGGGTGGTGGTGCGCTTCCGCACGCCGGACGAGGGCCGGACGAGCTTCGACGACGTCATCCGGGGCGAGGTCGGCTTCGACAACGCCGTGCTCGAGGACTTCGTCATCCAGCGCTCCAGCGGCGACCCGATGTTCGTGGTGGCCAACGCCGTCGATGACGTCGACCTGGGCATCACCCACGTCATCAGGGGCGAGGACCTGCTCAACGCCACGCCCAAGGTGCTCCTCCTGCGCGAGGCCCTGGGCGTGACCGAGCGACCGGTCTTCGCCCACCTGCCGATGCTGGTCAACGAGCGTCGCCAGAAGCTGTCCAAGCGCCGCGACGACGTGGCGGTGGGTGTCTACCAGGAGCGGGGTTTTCTGGCCGAGGCCATGGTGAACTACCTCTGCCTGCTCGGCTGGGGACCGCCTGACGGCGTGGAGATCCGGCCGCTGGAGCAGATCGTGAAGCTGTTCCGCCTCGAGGACGTCAACCACGCCCCGGCGTTCTTCGACGTCGACAAGCTCACCCACATCAACGGTGTCTACCTTCGGTCGCTGCCGGTGTCAGCCTTCATCGGCGCGGCGGGGCGCTTCCTGGAGCACGGTCCGTGGGCCCCCGGCGACTTCGACTTCGAGGACTTCGAACGCATGGCGCCGCTGGTCCAGGAGCGGGTGGCCACCCTGGCCGAGGTCCCCGAGATGGTCGACTTCCTGTTCCTCGACGAGCCGGTGATCGACCAGGGGTCGTGGGACAAGGCCATGAAGCCCCCGGCGGCCGGCGTGCTCGACGCCACCGCAGCCGCCTTCGAGTCCTCAACGTGGACCAGCGACGTGTTGCTGGCCACGCTGCGAGCGGTGGGTGATGGACTGGGGTTGTCGCTGCGCAAGGCCCAGGCGCCCGTGCGGGTAGCCGTAACGGGGCGGTCAGTCGGGCCGCCGCTGTTCGAGTCGCTGGAGGTCCTGGGCCGCGAACGCAGCCTGGCCCGGCTGCGGGCGGCCCGGGCCCGCCTCTGATTCGATGCGCCGGCTGTTTCGTCTCGGCCTGATCGCCGCCGTCTTGGTGGCGGCCTACCTCGGGTTGACCTTCGTCCAGGTGTTCCAGGCCTCGCGTTCGGACGAGGCCCAGCCCGCCGGCGCCATCGTCGTCTTGGGTGCGGCCCAGTACAACGGTGAGCCCTCGCCGGTGCTGCAGTCCCGACTCGACCACGCCGTCGATCTCTATGAGCAGGGAGTGGCGCCGGTGGTGGCCGTGACGGGTGGGCGGCAACCCGGGGACTCGGCGACCGAGGCCTCGGCGTCGGCCGGCTACCTCATCAGCGCGGGGGTACCGGAATCGTCGCTGCGCCTGGAGACCAAGGGGGAGAACTCGTGGCAGAGCCTGGCCGCCACCGCTCGCTTCCTCGGGGAGGAGGGCATCGAGGAGGTCGTTCTCGTGTCCAGTCCCTACCACGCCCTGCGCACGGAACGCATCGCCGAGGAGGTCGGCCTCCACGGCCACGCCTCGCCGGCTCCCGACAGCCCCGAGGGGGGGCTGAGCGAGTTGGTCAAGATGGGTCGCGAGACAGTAGCGGTGGGTGTGGGGCGGGTCATCGGTTTCCGCCGGCTCGTCAACCTCGACGACCGGGTGGGCCAGGTGCGTTCCGAGGTGGGGTCCGGCTAACCTGATCCGTCACCCGCCTTCGGGG
>JAUJLZ010000301.1 GCA_030447125.1 Acidimicrobiales bacterium | reverse complement strand
TGGCCGCCGAGGTGGCCTTCTTCGCCATGCTCGGCCTGTTCCCCGCCCTGGTGGCGTCGGCCGCCGTGCTCGGTTCGCTCGACGGGGTGGTGGGCCGGGAGCTGGCCGCCGAGGCCGAGATCGCCGTGCTCGGCTTCCTCGACCGGGTGTTCACCGATGACGCCAACGGCGTCCTCGAGGCGGTGCGCAGCCTCTTCACCCAACGCCAGACGGGACTGCTCACGCTGGGTCTGCTCACGGCCGTCCTGGCCGCCACCCGGAGCTTCTTCGGGGCGCTGCGTGCCCTCGAGGTGGCCTACGACCTCAAGCCCTCTCCCGCCCGCCAGAGCGCGCTGATCGCCGTGCTCCTGGCCATGGGCAGCGTCGGCGTGCTCGTGGTGATGTTGACCCTGTTGGTGCTCGGACCGCTCCTCGGGGGTGGCCGGGAAGTGGCTGCCGCCCTCGGCGGGGGAGATTTCTTCCGGCTGATCTGGCAGGTGCTGCGGCCACCCCTCGCCTTCGCCGCACTGGTGGGATGGGCGGTGACGGTGCTCCAGGTGGCCTCACGAGGCCGTCAGCGGGGGCCACGCTCGTGGTGGAACCTGCGGGGCTGGCGACAGGGCTGGCGATCCCAGGTTCCGGGCGGGCTGTTGACCGCCGTGTGGTGGCTCGCCGTGTCGTTCGCCTTCCGCATCTACCTCGATCTGGCGTCGGGCGCCAACCCCGTCTTCGGCGTCCTCGGCGGGGCCATGATCCTGCTCATCTGGCTCTACCTGCTCAGCATCGGCCTCCTCGTCGGCGGCGAGCTCAACGCCCTGCTCGACCGGCGTCGGCGGTAGGTTCGGAAGGTGGACCGCCGTGCCGAGTGGCTGGCAGTGGCCGAAGGCCTGTTGTCCCAGCCCACGGTGCCCCTGGTCGAGGACCTCCCCGCCGCCCACGTGGTGGACTTCGCCGAGCGGCGGGAGCACTTGGCCGCCCAGCGGGATTTCGCGGGCAACGTCGCCGTGCGCTACCACGGCGAGGGCGCTGAGCCGGAGCGTCCCCTGGTCCTGGTGGCCCACCTCGACCATCCCGGCTTCGCCGTCGACGAGGTGGGCGGGGGGACGGCTTCACTGTCGTTCCGGGGCGGGTTGGCCACCCCCAACGCCGTCGCCGCTGCGCCGGTCGACTTCTTCCGCCCCCTCACGGCCGACCCCGTCGGACGGGGTGAGCTGATCGACGCCGAAGGTCCCCACGGCCGGCTCACCGGCGCCCGGGCCCGGGTGGTCGACGGTGAGGTGGCGGTCGGTGACTTCGCCATGTGGGGGTTCCCCGGCTTCGCCCTCGAGGACGATCGCATCTGTGGTCGGGTCTGCGACGACCTCCTCGGCGCCGCCGTCGTGTTGTGCACCCTCGACGAGCTGGCCCGTCGGGCCCCGCCCGGCGTCGAGGTGTGGGGCCTGTTCACCCGGGCCGAGGAGATCGGCTTCCTGGGCACCCTCGAGGCCATCCGTCTGGGCACGGTGCCGCCTCGGGCCCGGGTCCTGTCCCTCGAGTGCTCCAAGGCCCTGGTCGACGCCCCCCAGGGCGGTGGGGTCATCGTGCGGGTGGGCGACCGCACCAGCATCTTCGACCCCGGCCTGTCCGAAGCCCTCGCCGCGGTCGCTCGCGGGCTGGCCCAGGGCGACGACAGCTTCCGCTGGCAGCGCAAGCTCATGGACGCCGGCACCTGCGAGGCGTCGGCCTTCTGTGCCGCCGGCTGGCGGGCGTCGGGCCTGGCCCTGCCGCTGGGCAACTACCACAACGCCCTCGACCGCGCCCTCGACGGGACGCCCCTCCAAGGACCCGGCGTCGGCCCCGAGCACGTCGCCGTGGACGACTACCTGGCCGGCGTGCGCCTCCTCGTCGAGCTGGCCACCACGCCCGGCGTGCTCCACGAACCCGACGGCCCGCCGCCGTGGCTGGCCGAGCGCATGATCCGGGCCCGCCAGGAGCTGGCGCCGGCGGGTGGAGGTGGTGCACATGCCTGAGGCGCCGGAGATGCAGGCCCTGGCCGAGCGCCTCCACGAGATCGCCGCCGGTGCCCGCCTCGACGCCCTCCAGCCGCTGTCGTTCTCGGCGCAAAAGACGGTCGCTCCCGATCCCGCCGGCCTCCTCGGCCGCACCGTCGCCGGGGTGGGGCGCCGGGGCAAGTACCTGGTGTGGACCTTTGTGCCCACGGGCGCCGATGCCGACGGCCAGCGCCTGCTCGTCCACCTCTCCCAGGGCGGCCGGGTCGACGTCGAGGAGCCGCCCCGCACGACCCGGCCCCGCAACGGCGTGCTGCGCCTGGTGCTCGACGGGCGCCCCTCGATCCTGGTCAAGGAGTTCGGCACCGAACGCAAGGCGGCGTGGTGGGTCCTGGCCGGCGGCGACGACGGCCCGCTGGCCCGCCTCGGCCCCGAGGCCACCAGCGCCGCCTTCGCCGAGCTGGTGCGTACCGGCGACGACCGCCGACGGGTCCACACCATCCTGCGGGACCAGCGCACGGTGGCGGGGATGGGCCGGGGCTACACCGACGACGCCCTGCACCGGGCCGGGCTGTCGCCCTACGCCAGCTTGGCCTCGCTGAGCCCCGACCAGCGCGAGCGCCTCCTCGTGGCCATCGAGGAGGTGCTGGCCGACGGGTTGACCCTCGAGCGCCGGCGCCGGGGTGGGCTGCCGGCCAAGCCCGGCGACCACTGGGTCGTCCACGGTCGGGCCGGCCAGGACTGCCCCGCCTGTGCTGACACGTTGGCCCGGGTGTCCTACGAGAGCTACGAGGTCACCTACTGCCCCCGCTGCCAGAC
>JAUJLZ010000300.1 GCA_030447125.1 Acidimicrobiales bacterium | reverse complement strand
CCCAGGCCATGAGGGCGGCGGCGACCAGGAAGTTCACCACCACCAGGGCGACGGCATAGGCCGACGACAACGCCCCCTCGATCCCCCACCCCAGCCCGCAGGCCAAGATCAGCACCGGGGCGAGGGGAACGGCCCTCCGGGCCAGGTCGCGGGCGATCTCGGTCTCGGGTGCAGGATCAGCGGGGACGTCGGCGGCGGAGGTGTTCGAAGCGGTCACGGGCCCACCAGTGTGTTGCTGGTCGGGCTGGGGACGGTCCCCGCCCCGTTGGCGACATCGATCGCCGGGCGGCTCGGAGGCCGGCGACGGGCGAGGAGCTCGGCTTCGTGGACCTGCATGGCGGCTTCGTAGCCCGCCCACATCTTCCACACCTCGTAGCCGAGGCAGAAGGCCGAGAACACGACGGTGAAGACGGGAAGGGTGCCCACCCACAGGTCGAGGCGGTAGCCGAGGAACCCGAAGATCAGGGGCGTCGCCGTAAGCTCGACCGCCCGAGCCCAGGCGTCGCTCGCCCCGTTGTAGATCTTGCTCCGCTCCCGCGGGTCCACGTTGCTGTCCCCTGACTTGCCGCAGCCGGGCTTGTGAAAGTTTGATCAATCTAAGGTGACGTTTTCGAGCGTGGCAAACCATGCTCTTTGTCTGCGCGACCGGACCCTAGTCGCTCGCCTCCCGTCGTGGTCACCCGCAATGGCCGGCCGACCGCCCTGTTGATCAGCATGACGACCTGGCGGCGCTCGAGGAGGCGTTGGCCATCCTCGCCGATCTGCAGGCCATGGCGGAGCTGGCCCAAGCGGACCAGGCCTATGCCCGCGGCGAGGTACTCCTTGCTGGACCACTGCTCGAGAACCCCCAGCGGGTGGGTCGAGAGCTCCGTCGGGAGCTGGAAGGGGTGTGGAGCGCTCGGCGGGGAACCTACCGGGTGCTGTATCGGATCAACGGCGAACGACGAGAGGTCATCGTGGAGCGGATCGAGCACCACTCCCAGTCGTACCGGCGTCCGTAGGAGGCGCCTCGACTTCACCCTCGGGCTCCAGCTCGAGGTCCAGTTGCTCGCCACCGTTGGCCCGGGCCCGGCGAGCCTCGGGGTGAAAGAGGGTGTAGAGGGCGACGCCCAGGGCAGCCACACCGAAGGGGACCACGGCGTTGCCCCGGTCGGTGTAGGCCGGGTAGAGCACGAAGCCCGACAGCAGGGCCGTCCACACCCACAGGATGAGCACCGATCGCCGCTGGCCGTGACCCAGGCGCATGAGGCGATGGTGGAGGTGGTCCTTGTCGGCGGTGGCCACGCCCGCGCGCCGGCTGGCCCGGCGCACGATGGCAAAGGCCATGTCCACGATGGGCACGCCGAGGATGAAGAAGGGGATGAACAGGGGGGCGAAGAAGAAGAACGTCTGGCCGCTGAAGCCCTCGTTGGTCTGGCCTCCCACCAACAGCGTGGGGGTGGCCATGAGCAGGCCGAGCAGCATGGCTCCCCCGTCGCCCATGAAGATGCGGGCAGGGTGGACGTTGTGGGGCAGGAAGCCCAGGCACAGCCCGAGCACGATGATGGCGATGAGCGGGCTCACGCTGTTGTCGGGCAGGAAGCCCTCGTCGAAGAGCCGGGCGGCGTAGAAGAAGAATGCGCCGGCGGCGATGGCCACGATGCCGGCGGCCAGCCCGTCGAGGCCGTCGATGAGGTTGATGGCGTTGGCCATGCCCACCACCCACAACACGGTGACGAGCGGGGCCAGGTCGGGCGAGAGCAGGACGATGTCGCCGAAGGGGATGCGAAAGAACAACATGGTGACCCCGAGCAGTGACAGCACCCCTCCGGCCAGGACCTGGCCCGCCACCTTGGCCGGGGCCGACACCTCCCGCAGGTCGTCGATCAGGCCGACCACGAAGATGATGGTGGCGCCCAACACCACCCCGAGGGGCTCGGAGGTGGTGGCGAAGACCCCGTCGAACTGGGGGATGCGGGTCGCGGTCGCCATGGCGGCCAGAAACCCGAGGTACATCGCCAGCCCCCCCAGGGTGGGGGTGGGCCGCTCGTGGATGCGGCGCTCGTCCGGCCGCACCACCGCCCCGATGCGCACGGCGAGGAGCCGGACCAGCGGGGTGAGGACCAGCGTGGTGCCGAGGGCGACGGCGAGAACGATCAGGTAGCCGCGCATGTGGCTTCCAGGTTGTCACGCGCAGCTCGTACTGGGCTCGCTCGGGTCAGCTGGCGGCGGCGTCCTCGTCAGACCTCGAGTACGAGGCGGGTACCGAGTCTGGCGAGGCGTCACTGGTCTCGTAACCATCGAGACCGACAGCGACGACAGAGTGAGAACGTCGCGCGGCTCGGTCCAGGCCGTCACAACCGCGGCGGACGTGGCTCACCGCTTCCTCTATCTCCTGCATGGCGGAGGCGACGAGCTGTGCCACCGTTTGCTCAGCTTGGGTCCGCAACTCCTGCTCGTGGCGCATCACCGATTCGCGCAGCTCCCTTGCCTCGCGCTCCACCTTCGCCCGAGCCTCCTTTGCCGCCTCGAGCATCTGGCGGGCCTCGTTCCTGGTTCGGGCCACTTCCTCTCGGGCGTCGGCTCGCAGCTGCGCCGCCTCCCGCTCGGCTTCAACCCTCAGCTCACTCGCCGCGTCGAGCTCCAGCCGGGCCTCGGCCGCGGCGTGCCCCGCCTCATCCCGCGCGCTCGTTCGGATCGACGCTGCCTCCCTTTCAGCCTCAGTCCGCAGTTGGGCGGCGGCTTCTGATGCGGTCCGCACGAGAGAAGCCACGTGGTCCCCAAGGTCGACGAAGGGATCGGCGGCCGGC
>JAUJLZ010000006.1:14516-27587 GCA_030447125.1 Acidimicrobiales bacterium | reverse complement strand
CGCCCTGTTCATCGGCGCCGGCTACCAGCTCGGCCAGAACTACGACCGGGTCGAGGGGTGGGTCTCGCCCCTCACCTACGCGGTGGTGGCCGCCCTCGTCGTCTGGGTCGCGTGGTTGACGGCCCGCAAGCTTCGGCGCCTCCGGGCCGGCCGGGCCCGCGTTTGATCAGCCGGTCAGGCGGAAGCCGGCTTCGAAGGCCCGGCGGACGTCCTGGCGGTCGTCCCAGCGGTCCTCGTCGGTCTGGAAGTTGAGGGCGAAGCCCAGGTCGTCGGTGACCACGCCGAGGTTGGTGGCGTGCTGGCCCTCGTAGGTGTACTCCCACACGGCGGCGTCGAAGCCCCGGTACTCCGTGGCCTCGATGTCGATCTCCTCGTAGCTGTCGTAGCGGTCGGCGAAGCGCTCCGAGGCGTCCTCCCAGGCCTCCACCGGGTCCTCGCCGGGCTCGGACACGAAGTCGACCCGCAGGTAGTCACCCGTGGCCCGGTCGACGAAGTCGGTGCTGTTGCCCGGGCCGCCGCTGGGCGACCACGAGGGCGGGTGCCAGATGGTGTAGCGCCCTGAGGGATCTGCGTGCAGGGTCCAGTTGCCGGGCACGCGCTCGGGCCGTTCGACGCCGGGATCTACCCGCGGGGCCTCAGTCGAGGGCGCTTCGCCGCCCTCCCCAGCGTCCCCGTCGTCTTCGTCGGGCGGGTCCGTCGCCGCTGGCTCCTCCGGCGTCTCGGTCCCCTCGGAGACCGAGGTCTCGGGACCGGCATCGGTCGAGGCCCGTTCGTCGTCGGTGCCCAGGTTCAGACCTGCGACCAGGGCGAGCACGGCGACCAGGGTGACCAGGGCCAGGCCGGCCAGCCAGCCCCAGCCGGCGCCAGAGCCCGGTGATCGAGTGGGTGAGGGTGGTGGCGGCGAAGGGCTCGTGGTCGGGGGCGGTCGACGGCGCTTCGGAGCGGCGGGCGGCGGACCCGGCGGACCCGGCGCAGCAGCGGCGGGCATGACGGCAGTGGCGCCCGACCCGGAAGGCCGCGTCACCGGCGCCTCCCCCCGGGTCAGGCGCTCCAGGGCGGCCCGGGACTGGGGAGCGGTGGCTCGCGCCTCGGGGTCTTTGGTCAACAGGGCGGTGATGGCGGGGGCGAGGCCGTCGGCCCGCTCCATGGGCCGGGGTGGGTCGTGGAGCACGGCGTTGAGCGTGGGTAGGGCGTCACCCCGCTCGAAGGGGGCCACCCCCTCGACGGCGTAGTACAACAGCGCCCCCAACCCCCACAGGTCGGCGGGTGGTCCCGTGTGTCGCCCGACCGCCTGCTCGGGCGACATGTACGAGGGCGTTCCCAGGACCAGCCCGGCGGCGGTGATGCGGGTGTCGTCTTTGACCGAGGCGATGCCGAAGTCGGCCAGCTTCACGCCCCCGTCGTCCAGCATCATCACGTTGGCGGGCTTGACATCGCGGTGGACGATGCCGGCGGCGTGCGCGGCCTCGAGGGCCCCGAGGACGCCCAGGCCCATGGCGGCCACCCGGGGCGCGGCCTGTGGCCCCTGCTCGGCCACCAGGGCCTCGAGCGTGGGGGCCCGCACCAACTCCATCACCACGTGCAGGCGGCCGTCGTCCTCCAACACGTCGAAGACCCGTACGGAGGACGGGTGGTCGATGCGGGCTGCGGCTCTGGCCTCGCGCAGCACCCGCGTGCGCAGCGATTGGCGGTCGTCGTGGTCGAGGTGGGGAGGGAGGTCGACGGCCTTGACCGCCACCGAACGCTCCAAGACCGTGTCGGTGGCCTCCCAGACCCGACCCATGCCGCCGGCGCCGAGCGGCCTTCCGAGCCGATAGCGGTTGCCGACGAGGTCAGCAGCGGGCATGGGCACGAACCTACCCGGGACCGGCTGGACGTGAGCGCCGCGAAGTGCCTTGGCGGAACAATGGGACGAGCCGCCGCCGAAGGCGGCTTCCATGCCTTGTAGTAGTCGAGCGAAGCGAGCCGGTCAGCCCTGGGCCACGATGGTGGGATCGGTGGTGCTGCGGTGGCGATAGCGGGCGGGACGGCGCCGGGCCTCCAGGCGCTGGTCGTCGTTCTCGGCGCCCCAGTACCCCTGCTCGCGGTGGCGCCGGGCGTACTCCCGGCAGGGCAGGAGGACCGGGCAGCCCACGCAAACCGCACGGGCGATGGCCTCACGCAGCTCCCGGGCATCGGCCTGTTCACCGTGGGGAGCAAAGAAGTGCTCGGTCTGGCCCTTGCAGGCGGCCTCGGCCATCCACTCCTGCTGGACCCAGCGGGGGAGGAGGCGGATCACGGGCTCTGGGGAGCTTGTGCTTCCGTTCACTTGCTCCAGTATCCGGATCTGGGACAACTCTCGCTCATATGAATCTAAGATGCTGACCATCTGTAAAGTAGATGAAGGGGTGCGTCAAAAGGCGGTCACGCCGGTGTCCCACAGGAGGGGGAACAGCCAGAGGCCGAGACCCAGAGGGACGAGTCCCACCGAGGCCCGACCCCCACCGACACGCCCGCCCGCAGCCGCCAGGGCGAAGCAGACCAGGGCACCTAGGTAGAAGAAGAAGGCTACGCGAGGATCCACGTGGAGGAGCCTGCCAGGTCGCCCAGCCCGCCGTCGATCTCTCATCGTCGATCTGGCGCTGGTGGGAGGTGCGATCCGCGTCAAGCGCAGGCCTGGGCCGCTCGCAGGCTCTGCTCGGCCAGGGCCTCGGGGTCGTCGAGAACGGTCTCGAGGGCCAGCAGTTCTTCGACCGGGAGGGCCTGGATGAACGCGTTGGCGATGCAGCGGGCCTTTTCCGTGGGCACCCCTCCGGCGAGGGCGCTCACGGTGAGGTAGGTCCTGGTGACGGGATAGACCACGGCGCCCTCCGCCCCACCGCCGGGTGCGGTGGCGTCGGGTCCCGGGTCGCACGACTCGAGCACGACGATGTCGCCGCGGCGGGTGACCGACGCGTCCGTGGCTGGGACCTTGGCCGTCCAGGCGACCAGGGCCGCCTCCATGTCGTCGGTCTCGGTCCCGGTGTCGCCCCGGAAGGCGCTGCGCAGGCAGGCCCGCTCCCCGCGCTCGAACACGACGTAGGCGTCGCCCCCCCACCCGTCGACGGCTTCCATCGCCCGGCGGGGATCGAGGTGCTCGGCCAGCACGATGAACCAGGTGAGCGCACCGAAGTCGCCCTCCTCGAGGACCGGCGCTCCGCCAGCAGGTGGCGGGGCCTCGACCGTGAGGGCATCGTCACCCTCCAGGTAGGCGAAGGGATCGAGGAGCTGTTCTTCGGTCGTGGGAGGTGTCCGGAGCACCTCGTCGAGCCCGGCCTGGCCGCGGGCGAAGAACACGACGTCGATGAAGGGCCCGCCCAGGAGGTAGGGGGCGGAGAAGAAGGCGGTCAGGGCACCGGGTACACCCGCCACCTGGGCACCGTCGACCACCGAGACCTGCTCGGCGTCCAGAGCTGTTCGCTCCGCGGGGGCGAGCTGTTCGGACCAGGCCCGTTCCACTCGGAGGGCGTCACCCTCCACCACACCCCGAAAGGCGTTGTTGGCGCCGTCGGTGGGCAGCTGGCCCAGACGGGAGAGATCGAAGTGCTGGTCTTGGAGGGCGTGGGTCAGCTCGTGGACGAGGGTGGCCCGCAGCCCGGGGCTGAGCTGCGTGCCCCGGACGGTGATGCGCTCTTCGGTGGGGTCGTAGTAGGCGAGCACGCCTTCGCCGGTGAGCTGGTTGGACGACTCGAGCAGGTCGAACGAGCCCGACACCAAGCCGGTGGCCCGCAGCAGCCGTGCGCCCTGGTCGAGATCCACCCGGTCTTCGACGCTGAGGTCCTCCTCACCGGCCACCACGTTCTGGCGGAAAGCCTCTTCGGTCAAGAAGTCGACGAAGACGGGGTGGTCGAAGTCCAGGCGTCGCTCCCGGGCCACGAAGTCGGCCAGATCGGCGACCCGGGGGTCCCACGCCGCGGGGTAGCGAGGGGCGTCGTACCCGACGACTGCTGCGGAGGTGAGGCCGGCCACCAGCACCACGGCGATGGCCACACCGGTGAGGACGGTCGGCCACCTCCGACTCCATCGCTCGAGCATCGTCCCAGGACCCTACCGCCCGGTGGCGCGCCGCTACGGTCGCTTCCATGGGGGTGGACGAAGTGGGAGACACGATGGCGCGCGTCGTGGCCGCCCTACCCGGCGGTGGTGAACAGCGGGCGGGTCAGTTGCAGATGGCCGAAGCGGTAGGCGAGGCCATCGAGGACGGTCACCACCTGCTGGTGCAGGCGGGGACCGGCACCGGGAAGAGCCTCGGCTACCTCGTGCCCGCACTGCTGGCCGGGCGACCAGCGGTCGTGGCCACCGCCACCAAGGCGCTCCAGGAACAGCTGGTCGCTCATGACCTCCCCTTTCTGCACGGGTGCCTGGGGCGGGACTTCACCTGGGCCCTGCTCAAGGGGCGGTCGAACTACCTGTGCCGGGCGGCGCTGGCGGACGTGGCCCGAGACGCCGACCAGGGGGTCCTCGTCGAGGGCCCCGGGCTGGGGCGGGACCGCTTGGACGAGGTGGGCACGTGGGTGGAGGCGACCGGCAGCGGTGACCGGGCCGACCTGCCCTTCTCCGTCACCAACGCCGAGTGGTCGCGCCTGTCGGTCAGCTCGGCGGAGTGCCCCGGCGCCCAGCGCTGCCCCGAGGGCGACGTCTGCTTCGCCGAGGACGCCCGTCGCCGGGCCGCAGCCGCCGACGTGGTCGTCGTCAACATCCACCTCTACGGCGCCCACCTGGCCGCCGGCGGCATGGTCTTGCCTGAACACGACGTGGTGGTGATCGACGAGGCCCACGCCCTGGAGGACATCGCCGCCGCCACCCTTGGCATCACCCTCACCCCAGGAGCCGTCGGCGCCGTCGTTCGTTCCGCCCGCTCCCTCCTCGCCGCCGACCACCCGACCCTTGCCCCCCTCGACGCGGCGGCGGCGAGGCTGGCCGCCGCGCTGGCCGAGCTGGTCGGCCAGCGCGTCGACCCCGGCGCCGGCTCCCTCGGCCTTGCCCTGCTGGGGGCAGCCGAGGCGGCCACGGCCGTGGTGGGCGCCGCCCGCCAGCTCGAGCCCACCGGCGACGCCGCCAGCCGGAGGGACCGTCTGGTGCAACTGGCCTCGGGCCTGGCCGAGGAGGTGCGACGGGCGGGCGAGCTCGGTGACGACCAGGTGGCCTGGGTCGAGGACGGGCCCTCGCCGGCGCTGCGGGTGGCCCCCGTCGACGTAGGGTCCGAGCTGGCGGCCCGGTTGTTCCCCGAGGTGACGGCGGTGCTCACCAGCGCCACCCTCGTCGTGGGCGGGAGCTTCGAGCCGGTGGCTCAGCGCCTGGGTCTCGACCGCCGACCGCCACCTCGTCCTGGCGTCGACGACCACCACGGAGGCGACGGCGGGGAGGAGGATGCGGGCGAGGCGCCGGCGTGGCGGGGGCTCGACGTGGGCAGCCCCTTCGACTATCCCAACCAGGCCCTGCTCTACTGCGCCGCCCATCTGCCTGGCCCCCGCACGCCCGCCTACGAGGAGGCCATGCTCGAGGAGCTCGAAGGGCTGGTGCGAGCCGCAGGTGGTCGCACCCTGGCCCTGTTCACCAGTCGACGGGCCATGGAGGTGGCCGCAGCCCGCCTGGCCGGGCGCCTGCCCTGGGAGGTGTTGGTCCAAGACGCCCTGCCCCGGCCCCTGCTGCACCGGGCCTTCCTCGATGACGAGACCTCGGTGCTCTTGGCCACCATGGGCTTCTGGCAGGGCTTCGACGCCCCCGGGCGGACCTGCTCGCTGGTCGTGGTCGACCGCCTGCCCTTCAGCCGACCCGACGACCCGTTGGCCTGCGCTCGTCGGGAGGCGGCCACGCGCGCCCGGCGCAACGCCTTCTCCGCCGTCGATCTGCCCCGGGCGGCCATGCTCCTCGCCCAGGGCGCGGGTCGCCTGATCCGCTCGGCCGACGACCGGGGGATGGTGGCGGTGCTCGACAAGCGCCTGGCCACCGCCTCCTACCGCTGGGACCTCATCCGCAGCCTTCCCCCCATGCGCCGCACGAAGGATCCCGAGGAGGCTCGCCGCTACCTGGCCGAGCTGGCGATGCCCGCCCCTTTGGGGTGAGCGGGCTGAGCGGGACCTTGCGAGCGGTCCGGCGGGGGTGTCCACCACTGGGGGGGTGTCAGCGGGGATACTGGCGGCGCCATGACCACGGGGGGCACCAGACACGGGCGGAGCGCGGTCGTAGGCGACGACCACGAGCTGCCGTTGCGCACGGTGGTGGGGGCCGCCGCCGCCGCCTTCTCCCTGCTCGTCACCCCCCTGGTCCTGACGACCGATCGTCCTCGCGGTGATGGCGCGCCGGCACCCGCAGCGCTGGTGGCGACCGTGGCCGAGGGGTACCTGGAGGCCTGGGAGCGGGGCGAGCTGGCCCGCATGGAACTGCTGGTCGTCGATCCACAGCCCGAGTTCGAGGCGATCCACCGCCAAGTCGTCGAGCAACTGCGGGTGGAGGCCTTGCGCATCGAGGCGGGTCGACCTGAGGTGGTTGGCGACCGGGCCCGCGTGCCCTTTGGCGCCAGTGTCGACCTGGTCGGCTTCGGCACCTGGGAGTACGAGGGGAGCCTCGAGCTGGCCTTTGCCGTCCCGGCCCCCTCGACGGTGGACACCGCCCTGGTGGTGGAACCCGCCTCGGACCCGGTCGCCGAGCCGGCGCCCACCGTGGCGTCGGTGCCCCTGGAGCCCGTGCAGTCGGAGGAGCCCCGCTGGCTGGTGGCGTGGTCGCCCGCCGCCATCCATCCCCGCCTCGGCCCCGGTCAGGCGCTGGTGCTCGAACGGGAACCCCAGGAGCGGGCACCCCTGCTCGGCGTCGACGGGACGGTCCTCACCGGCGAGGATGCTCCCGATCTGCCGGCGCTCGACGCCCAGCTCCTCGGGAGCGTGGACACCCTGGGCGAGGTCGAGGCCGCCGCCCTCGACTCCGACGCCATGGCCGGCGACGAGGTGGGGGCCAGCGGGCTCCAGGCGGCATTCGACTCCCAGCTCCGGGGCCGCCCGTCGGGATCGGTGAACCTGGTCCGAGCCGACGACGGTGAGGTGGTCGAGGTCCTGCACACCTTTGCCGGGGAGGCTCCCTCGCCGGTGCAGACGACGTTCGATGCCGAGGTGCAAGCGGCCGCCGAGTCGGCGCTGACCCGGTTGTCCCAACCCGCGGCCCTGGTGGCCATCGACGCCCCGAGCGGCCAGGTGCGGGCGGTGGCCAGTCGCCCCACCGTGGGCTTCAACCGGGCGCTCGTGGGCGAGTACCCCCCCGGCTCCACCTTCAAGGTGGTGACCACCACCGCCCTGCTCGCCGCGGGAACGACCCCGGAGACGCCGGTCTCCTGCCCGGCATCAGCGTCGGTCGGGGGGTTCCGCTTCTCCAACGCCGGCGGTGAGGCCCTGGGTGACATCCCCTTCGCCACGGCCTTCTACCGCAGTTGCAACACGGCCTTCGTGCAGCTGGCCGACGAGCTCGGCACCGCCGACCTGGTGGCCGCCGCCGAGTCCTACGGCTTCAACCAGCCCTTCGACGACCTGCCCGTGCCTGCGGTGGCCGGGAGCTTCCCCGATCCTTCCGGCCCGGTCGACCAGGCCGCCGCGGCCATCGGCCAGGGCCGGGTCACCGCCAGTCCGCTCCAGATGGCCACCGTGGCCGCAGCCGTGGCTTCCGGCACCTGGTACCAGCCGCAGTTCATCGTCCCTGAGGTGGCCCCGGCCGGTCGACCCCTCGAGCCCGGCGTGGCCGAGACCTTGCGAGAGCTGATGCTGCTCGTGGTCGGACAGGGCACGGCCACGGCCGCCGCCCTCCCCGGGGAGCCGGTCGGAGGCAAGACGGGCACGGCGGAGTTCGGTTCGGCCCGCCCGCCCCGCACCCACGCCTGGTTCATCGGCTTCCGCGGCGACCTGGCCGTAGCCGTGCTCGTGGAAGACGCCGGCTTCGGCGGCTCGGTGGCAGCCCCGGTGGCCCGGACCTTCTTCGCCGCGCTGGGCTAGGGGTGGCTAGGGCACCAGGGCCAGGCGGGTCACCCAGCGGTACTTGGCCGACCCGGGGGGGTGGCAGGCGAAGAGGGTGGCGGTGGGCTCCGCCGTCTGGTCGGTGATCCACATGGCCTTGTCGTCGACGACCTCGTGTTCGGTGACCCGGTAGACCCAGCGCACGCCGTCGACGGTGAAGATGGCTTCGTCGCCGATCTCCAGGGTGTCGATGTAGCGGAACGGCCGGGTCTTGGTGACCCGATGGCCGGCCACCACGACGTTGCCGGGCTGTCCGGGCATGGCCGTGCCCGGCCAGTGGCTGGGTCCCCGGTTGATGTACTTCATCTCGATGCCCTGGTTGAGGGGGACATCGAGGCCCAGGGCCGGGATCTCGATGCGCCCGATGGCGGTGGCGCTGTCGTCGACGGCGACCGGCTCGGGAGGAGCCGGCTCAGGCGGGGGCGGCGGCGGCTCGGGCGTGGCCGGAAGGGCCACGATCTCTTCGGCCCGGTCGAGCGCCAGGGGGGGCTGGACCGGCACCTCGGCCAGCACGGTGACGCTCTGGACGCCCAGGTTGACCACGACCAGGCCGAACACCGAGCGGCGCAGGAGCTGGCGACGGCGGCGACGGCGCGCCACCCGGGGCGCGACCCCCTGGAGCGGGATCTCCCGGCGGCGACGGGGGCGCCGGTGAACCGGCCGGGGTCGGGACACCGCCACATGATACGAGGACGGTCGCCCTAGCGTTGCCCCGGTGCCCCCCCGCACGCGCTTTTCCCTCCTTGTGCTCGTGGCCGCCCTGGTGGCCGCCCTGGTGGTCGCCGCCTCCACCACCGGCGAGATCAGCGGGGGCGGCCTGGCTCGCGGTCGCCACGGGCCTACCACCACCACCGCCCCGCCAGCGGTGCGCGACGCCCGGGTGTACGAGGGCCTGGGGGCGTGGATCGACGTGTTCGACTACGCCCCCGCGTACCAGGACCCGGGCGAGGTGGTCACCGTGACCCCCGACGACGTGGCCGAGCTCGTCGACCACGGGGTCGAGACCCTCTACCTCCAGGCCGCCCGGCTCGACCCCCGCAGCCCCGACGGGATCGTCGACGACGAGTTGGTGGGGGAGATCCTGGCTGAGGCCCGCAACGCCGGCATCCAGGTGGTCGGCTGGTACCTGCCCAAGTTCGCCGACCTTGAGGTCGACCTCCAGCGGGTCGAGCAGATCCGGGCCTTTGAGTACCAGGGACATCGCTTCGACGGGGTGGCCCTCGACATCGAGTGGCGCGGTGACGTCCCTGACCACGCCGAGCGCAACGAGCGGCTGGTGGAGCTGTCACGCCGGCTGCGAGAGCGGGTCGGCGACGAGGCCCTGGGGGCCATCGTGCCGCCCCCGGTCCTGCTCGAGGTGGTCAACACCGACAACTGGCCCGACTTCCCCTGGCCCGAGCTCTCCGGCCTCTACGACGTGTGGCTGCCCATGAGCTACTGGACGTTGCGCGCCTCGTCGTCGGGCTACCGCGACGGCTACGTCTACACCGAGGAGAACGTGCGCCGCATGCGGGCCAACCTCGGGGACCCCGACGCCGTGGTCCATCCCATCGGCGGCATCGCCGACGCCGCCAGCGAGGAGGGCTACCGGGGGTTCATGCGGGCCGCGGTCGAGGCGGGGGCAGTCGGCCTGTCGGTCTACGACTTCGACACCACCGGCGACGCCGGGTGGGAGATCCTCGAGGAGGGCCTGCGATGATGGTGGACGTGTTCCTGGCTGCGATCGCCTACGACCCCCTGCTGCGCATCTCCCTCGGGCCCCTGGAGGTGTCGCCGCACGGCATCGGGATCGCCGTGGGCGTGCTGGTGGGCGCCCGACTGGTCCTCCCTGCCGCCGCCCGCCGGGGCATCGATGCCGATCGGTTCTACGACGTGCTCACCTGGGCGCTCTTCGGCGCGTTGATCGGGGCCCGGCTGGCGTATGTGGTCAACCACCTGGGCGACTACTTCGACGATCCCCTCGGCATCCTTCGCGTGTGGGAGGGGGGCTTCTCGTTGCTCGGCGGCCTGGCCGGCTCGGTGGTGGCCGGCTACCCCAAGCTGCGGAAGTACCAGATCCCCTTCTGGCGCTACCTCGACGCGGTGGTGCCCGGCATCGCCCTCGGGATCGCCGTGGGCCGCATCGGCGACCTGGTGATCGCCGACCACCTGGGCAAGCCCACCGACTTCGTGCTCGGCTACGTCTGTCCCGAGGTGGAGACGGGCTCGCCTTGCCTGGCCCCGGTGGGCCAGGCCGTGCACCAGACCGCCCTCTACGACATGGTCGGCGCCGCCCTGGTGTTCGCCCTGTTGGTCTGTTTGGCCCGCCGGCCCCGGCCCGAGGCCTTCCTCACCGCCGTCTTCGGCTTGACCTACGGCGTGGTCCGGTTCGTGGAGGGCTTCTTCCGCCTCGACGTGACCCACGGCACCGGGCTCAACGGCAGCCAGTGGACCGCCCTGGCCGTGGTGGTGGCCGCCGCCGTGGCCCTGGTCGCCCGCCGCCACCTCCCTCCCGAGGAGCCCGGAGACGACCCGACCGCCGACGGCACCGCCGAAGGGACCGAGGAGATCGACCCGGTGGATGAGCCCAGCGGCGCAAACGTCCATCCCGGGCCCACGACGATAGGTTGACGCCGATGGAGCGGGTGGCCACCGAGGGTCCTCAGGCCGGGTCGGCCCGCCCCTCGGCGCCGGCGGACGTGTTCATGCGCCGCCTGCTGCGGGTCCCCGACCGGGTGGAGCCCATCTCCGAGGCCGATCTGCGGCGAGGGGTCAGCGCGTCGGTGCTGGTCTCGGCCACGCGCTGCCTGCTCACCTACATCGTGCTGCCCTTCGTGCTGCCCGCCCTCCGTCTGGCCTCGGGGGTAGGGCCCCTCATCGGGTTGCCCCTCGGGCTGGTGGCCATGGCCGCCAACGTCGTCACCGCCCGGCGGTTCTGGCTGGCCGACCACCGCTACCGCTGGCCCTACACCGCCCTGGCCACGGTGATCCTGGTGATGCTGGCGGTCCTGGTGGGGCTCGATCTGTCCGAGCTGCTCGCCTGACCATGGCCGGCAGTGGCAGTGGCAGTGGCAGTGGCAGTGGCAGTGGCAGTGGCAGTGGCAGTGACGGCGGAGGCGGCCGCCGGCGGGTGCTGCGGTGGGGCTGGCTCGTCCTGGGCTGGGTGGCCGTCGCCCTGGGCGGGGTGGGCGTCGTCGTCCCCGGTTGGCCGACGACGGTGTTCTTCATCGCTGCCGCCTCGTGCTTCGCCCGCTCCAGCCCCCGCTTCGAGCGCTGGGTGCTCGACCTCCCCGGGATCGGCCCGCTGGTGCGGGACCACCGGGCGGGGCTGGGCATGCCCCGGCGGGCCAAGGTCGTGGCCATGTCCATGATCGTGGTGGCGGTGGCGGCCAGCGTCGTCCTGGCCCTCTCCGCGCCGCTCTGGCGGGCCGTGGTGGTGGCGCTCGGCCTGGTCGGGCTGGCCTACGTGGGCTGGCGGGTGCCCACGCGCGAGCTGGTCGTGGCTCGTTCCAGGCAGAGCGAGTAGCACCAGAGCGCAGCCCCGCCCGGAACCTGGCCGTCGCGCTCCGGACGCCGGGCGAAGCCCAGGCGCAGGTACAGGCGCTGCGCCGCGGTCATCACCGGCATCGTGCCCAGCACCAGCGAGCGCTTGCCCGCGGCCCCGGCGGCCTCGATGCACGCTCGCACCAGGGCGGTACCGATGCCCGAGCGCTGGGCTGTCGGGTCCACCACCAGCATGCGGAGCTCGGCCTCGTCCTCGTCGATGAGCTGGGCGTAGGGGCCCGGGCCGGGAACGTAGGTGACGCCGCCCAGCACCCGCCCGTCGCCGGGCGCCACCAGGACGTCGCACCCGGCGGCGAGGCGGCTGTCGGCGTCGCGCAGCACCGCGGCGTAGGTCTCGAGCTCGCTGGCCAGCACCCGGCGGTAGACCCTGACCGTGAGCTCGCCCAGCTCGGCGTGTTCCTCGGGCCGGATGGGTCGCACCGACACCGGCGTCCCTGCCGGTGCCGTGCCACCATGCCCCCCGTGCTCTTGGTGACCGACCACGACCCCGTCCCCTTCGCTTGGGAGGCCGGGACGATCGTGCTCCTGCCCTCGCTGTCGTTCCCTGTCGCTGAGTTGGCCAAGATCGTCGGGATCGACCATTACGAGGAGCGCCTGCTGTGCAGCGTCTTGCTCCTCGCCCGGCCTGATCTGCGCATCATCTACCTCACCTCCCAACCCGTCGACCCCGCCATCGTCGACTACCACCTCGGGTTCCTCCCCGATCCTGGCGCCGCCCGTCGCCGTCTCCACCTGGTGGTGGTGGGCGAGTCCGGTCCCCGACCCCTGACGCAGAAGCTGCTCGACCACCCGGAGATCCTCGATCAGGTGCGTGCCCTGGTGGCCGGCGACGACAGTGCCGCCCTGCTGCCCTTCAACGTCACCCCGGCCGAGTGGAACCTGGCGGCTGCCCTCGGTCTGCCCCTCGACGGGCCCCGGTCCGATCTGGTGGCCCTCGGGTCCAAGACGGGATCGCGCCGGGTGGCCCGCCGGGCCGGTGTGGCTGTGCTCGACGGGGAGGAAGATCTCCGGTCGGTCCAGGAGGTCAGGGATGCGCTGGAGGGCCTCCGCCGGCGCCGGCCCGACGTGGCCACGGCGGTGGTCAAGCTCAACCACGGGTTCTCGGGTCAGGGCAACGCCCTGGTCGACCTCACCGCCGCCGGTCTGGATTTGGAGGCGTCCACCACCTTCTGCGCCGCGGGGGAGTCGTTGCCGTCGTTCACGGCCAAGGTCCTCGCCGAGGGGGCCATCGTCGAGGCGGTGGCGCCAGCGCCCCTGGCCTCGCCCAGCGCCCAGGTCCGCATCAACCCCGACGGCGGCGTGCACGTGGTCTCCACCCACGACCAGGTGCTCGGCGGTCCCGGGGGCCACGTCTACCTGGGCTGTCGCTTTCCCGCCGACGCCACCTACCGATCGGCCATCGGCGATGCCGCGCTGGCCGTGGGCCGGGTCCTGGCCGATGACGGGGTGGTGGGCCCCTTCGGGGTGGACTTCCTGGTGCTGGCCGGCGCCGGCGGCGACGGTGCTGGCGGCG
>JAUJLZ010000006.1:12928-14416 GCA_030447125.1 Acidimicrobiales bacterium | reverse complement strand
CGGTGCTGGCGGCGATCCGAGCGTCGTGCTCAGCGAGATCAACCTGCGCCTGGGGGGCACGACCCATCCCTTCTGGATGGCCCGACTGGCCACGGGCGGGCGCTATGACGCCGAGAGCGGCGAGCTCCTGGTCGACGGGCACCCGCGCTGCTACGTGGCCACCGACAACCTGAAGGCACCGGGTCTGACCGGATGGTCACCGGGCGAGGCTGTCGAGGCAGTGGCCGCGGCCGGGCTGGCCTACGACGCCGACTCGGCCCGGGGGATCACCCTGCACCTGCTCGGCGCCCTGGCCGGGCACGGGAAGATGGGTGCGACCTGCATCGCCGAAGACCTCGCGGGCGCCGAGGCCCAGTTCCAGGCCCTGACCGATCTCCTCGCCGGGGTGCAGGCAAGCGGCCCGTCGCCCTCGTGAGCGTTGGCGGGGGTCTCGTCAGCCCTGCCGGGGGTGAGGACGGGCAGGCCGACGCCAGCTGTGCCTTCTGTCGCATCGTGGCCGGGTCCGCCCCGGCCCACGTCGTGCTCGACGACGGGCGCTGCCTGGCCTTCCTCGACGTCCGCCCGCTGTTCCCCGGCCACACCCTGGTCGTGCCCCGGGCCCATCACGAGACCCTCGCCGACCTCCCGCCCGAGTTGGTCGGCCCGCTGTTCCAGCGTGTCCGGCGCCTCTCGTTGGCGGTGGAGGAGGGCCTGGCTGCGGCGGGCAGCTTCGTCGCCTGCAACAACCGGATCAGCCAGAGCGTGGCCCACGTGCACGTCCACGTGGTCCCCCGGAACCCCAAGGACGGCCTGCGGGGCTTCTTCTGGCCCCGGCAGGGCTACGAGGACGAGGCCCATGCGGCCGAGGTGGCGTCCCGCCTGCGTCAGGCCCTGGCGGCCCAGGGCATGGGGGACCCCGACGTAGGCTGAGGCCATGGAGGTGACGACGGCAGCACCGGTTGCCGTCGCTCAGGGCCTGCGGTCCCTGCATCCGAGCCAGCTGCGGGTGTGGCGCCTCGGATGGGGTCTGGTGGCCCTGGTCCTCAGCGCGGCAGTCCTCGGGGCTGAACTGGTGGCGGCCACCGTCTCTGGGGCGCCGGAGCTGCCCGGGCCTACGGGTGCCTTGACGCTGGTGGTGGCCGTGACCGCCGGGGCGTTGGTCTGGTGGCTCCCTCGTCTGGGGTACGACGCCTGGCGCTACGAGCTGACGGTCTCGACCCTCGAGCTGCGGCGGGGCGTGGTGATCCGCAGCCACACCGCCATCCCCTACTTCCGAGTCCAGCACATCGACATCACTCGTAGCCCCCTCGAGCGGGCCCTGGGGCTCTCCCAGCTGGTGGTGCGCACGGCCGCGGCCACCACCGACGCCCGGCTGCCGGGCATCGCCGAGACCGACGCCGAGATCCTCCGTGACGTCATCCTGGCCCGGACCGGTCGTGGCGACGCCGTCTGAGCTCGAGGCGGCGCAGTCGTCCGAGGCGGCTGAGTCGTCCGAGGCGGCTGAGTCGT
>JAUJLZ010000006.1:6431-12828 GCA_030447125.1 Acidimicrobiales bacterium | reverse complement strand
CGTCCCCGGTCGTTCCCGTCCCGGAGCCCCGGCGCCTCCATCCCGTCAGTCCGGTCCTCGATGTCTCGTCACTCGGGCGCCAGCTGCTGGCCCCGGGGGCGGTGGCCTTCAGCGCCGGAGGCCTGCGGCTCTTGGCCCTGGGCGTGGTGGTGGTGCTGGTCGTGCGGGTGCTGGCCTGGCGCCGTCGTACCTACACCCTCGACCGGGGCGTGCTGCGGGTCGAGGGCGGCCTCGTGGTGCGCAGCCAGCAGCTCGTGCCCTGCGAGCGCATCCAACAGGTCAACCTGGTCCAGAAGCTACGGCACCGGATGCTCGGCGTCGCCAGCCTCGAGGTGCAGACCGCGGTGGGCGGACCCGGCTCGGAGCTCAAGCTCGAGGTGCTGGCCATCGAAGAAGCCGAGCGACTGCGGGCGGCTCTGCTGGCGGCCAAGGCCCGGGCGGTGCAGCGGCATGCCTCGCCCGGCGCCCACGTCGCTGGGGCCGGAGACGGCGACCGTGATGGTGCGGGCGGAGACGGCGAGCGGGAGAACCTCGACGGGCCAGCGCAGGCTGAGCAGTGGGTCCCCGCCGCCTGGCCGGTGGTCGAGCTGGGCTACCGCCAACTGGCGCTTGCCGGCGTCACGGGGGTGGAGCTGCTGGTCGTCCTCGCCGTCGGTCCCGCTGCCGCCCAACTGGCGTCCGAGCTGCCCTGGCGACCGTGGGACGACGTCCGCCTCCCAACTCTCGATGTCCTCGGGCCGGTGCTGCTCGCGACCCTGGCGGTGGGGTTCGTGGTGGTGTGGCTGGCCAGCGCCGCCGCGGTGTCCATCTTCGCCAATGCCGGGTACCGCCTCAGCCTGGTGGGCGACGAGCTCCACTTGAGCCGAGGCCTGCTCGACCACAAGGAGGTGACGCTGCCCCTGGCCCGGGTGCAGGCGGTGAGGGTGAGTGCTTCGTTGCCCCGTCGCCTGCTCGGGCTGGTGTCCTTGCGGATCCAGAGTGCGGGGACGGGCTCGCACACCGAAGACACCCGCCTTGCCGTGCCGATGTTGCCTGCGGCCGAGCTCGATCGGGTGTTGGCCCTGGTGCTGCCCGGCGCCGGCCCGCTCCCGGAGTTGCACCGCCCACCACCCGTCGCCCGGCGCCGGGCCCTGGTGCGCCACCTTGCGCCGGTGGCGGTGCTGGCCTCGATCGTCACCGTGGTGGTGTGGCCGTGGGGTTCGCTTGGCCTGCTCGCCCTGGTGCCGGCCGCCGCCTTGGGGGTGGCGGCTTACCGGGGACTCGGCCATGCCCTGGTCGACGGCTTCCTCGTGGCCCGGTCGGGCTCGATCAACCGACAGACGGTGGTGGTGCCCGTCGGCCGCTCTCAAAGCGCCAGCGTGCGAGCCAGCGTGTGGCAACGGCGGGTGGGCCTGTCCACGCTCTTGGTCGACCTGGCCGGACCCGGCCCCAGGCCGCAGGTGCAGGACGAGGCCAGCGCCCTGGCCGAGGACCTGCTCGGCCGGGTGATGGCCGGCGTGGGCGGGGCCGGCACGGGCGGGGCCGGAGGTGACGGCGTAAGCGGAGCCGGGAGCGGGGTTCCCAGACCGCCGGGGTAGCTTCGGGCCTCGTGGCGCACGCCCTCGTCTTCATCCTCGTGGCCGCAGTCGAGACCACCACCACCGAGGTGCAACGGGTGGTGGGCGAACCCCTTCCAAGGGGGGTGGTGCCAGCCGCCGGCCTGGCGCTGCTCGTGTTCATCGTCGTCGCCGGTCTCCTCGTCCGCCGCCGCCGCTGACGCCGATCCGCTCTCACGAAGCCAGCGCTCCAGCACAAGGAGGGACTTAGGGCCGGCCGGTGATCTCGACCTGGCGGCGCACGCCGCCGTCGCCCCGCTCGACGCGCAGGGCCAGCTGGCCGTTGGCGAAGCTGGCTTCGGCCCGGCCCCCGAAGCCGTCGGGCAGCTCCACCTCACGTTCGTAGGGGCCGTAGTGCCACTCATGCAGCAAGTAGTCCTTCTCGGCCTTGGTCCGCATCTCGGCGGCGATGGTGGCCGTGCCCCCTTCGACGACCACGGTGATGTCGTCGGCCATCACGCCCGGCAGGGGGGCCACCAACACGATGGCCTGTTCGGCCTCGTACATGTTGACCGGCACCTGCTGGGGACGGCCAGCCGCGGCCTGCTCGCCGCCGCCGCTGGACATGAGCTGTTCGTCGGAT
Source organism: Acidimicrobiales bacterium (assembly GCA_030447125.1). Next base: position 10,650 of record JAUJLZ010000006.1, on the reverse strand, counting down.
TCGCTTGCCATGGGCTGGCCCTACCCGCAGGGAGCGGGGCTGAGGCACGCCCCCCCGACGTGCCTCAGCCCGCATCCGCTTCCCCCGTCCGAGCGCATGTCGGTCGGGCGAGGAACGCCGGACATACTCGTCGCCCCGGTCGTCGGTGTCAACGTTTGCCCGTCCGGCCTCGCCCGGCTCCCTCAGACTCGGCCGATGTGCTTGAACGCCTCGCCCACGTCGACCTCGGCGAGGGCGCCCATCTCAGCCAGACGCTCGTGCACCCGCCGGCGAAAGGCTTCGACCTGGACCTGGTCACCCGCGTCGTCGATCTGGTGCGTGGAGCGGTACTGGCTGCGGTGCTCCAGCAGAGCGGCGACCTTGGTGTCCTCGTGGCCGGAGACGTCCTCGACGTGGTCGACCTCATCGGCCTCCCACAGCAACATGGCCTCGGGCCGGTGGTGGGCGAGCTGCTGTTCGGGGAAGAAGTGCGGGTCTCGGGCGGCCACCACCCCTTCGACGGCCAGGAACCCGGCGTGGCGGTGGTCGGGATGCAGGCGCCAGCGCTTCCACGGGTCGTGGCCGAGCACCACCTGTGGCCGCAGCCGGCGAATCCAGTAGGCCACCTCCCAGCGCTGGCGCAGCCCCGACTCGAGCTCCCCGTCGACCCATCCCAGGAACACGCACTCGCCCCTGGCGCCGAGGGCCCGGGCCGCGGCCCGCTGCTCGGCTTGACGCTCCACCACCAGGCGGGCCGTGTCGGCCTCCGGGTCCCACGAACCCTTGGACCCGTCGGTGCAGACCAGGTGGTGGACCACGCAGCCCCGGGCCGCCCACTTGGCCAGGGTGGCCCCGCACCCGAACTCGACGTCGTCGGGATGGGCACCGATGGCCAGGGCCACTTCGGGAGCCTTGAGGTTCAGCTGCACGGGAGGACCGGGATCGACGGGAGGAGGAGGTCGGCGGGGACGTCGACGTCCCAGGCCAGCTCGGGCGCCCGGCGTACGTGCACGGCGAGGCCCAGACGTTCAGCCTCCCGCCGGTGACGGCCGAAGGAGCCCGGCCCGTAGGCGAAGCGGAAACCTGCATCGGCGGGCACCACGGCCACGTTGGTCCCGTCGTCGTGCCGGTCGGGCACCAGGGTGACGCCCACCCCGGGGACCAGGTCGTCGAGGGATCGGGCGAGGGGGAGGTCGGCGTGGGCCACGACCACCCGGGAGTACCCGCGCTCGGCCAAACGGGCCACGCCCCAACCGACGGCTCCGTCGAGACCCCGGCCCGGGGCCCACACCACCGTCGCGCCGTGCGCCACGGCCCAAACTGCCACCTCGGCGTCGTCGCAGACCACGCTGACCGGCAACGGGGCGGCGACGGAGACGACGTGGCCGGCCATGCGCCGGGCCAGGTCGGCCCGGGCCGGGGCGTCGAGGGCGGGGGCGAGGCGCAGCTTGGCCCGGGAGAAGGCCTTGACCGGCACCAGCACCGCTGCTCCCATGTGGCCCCGAGTGTAGGGATCTAGGGTCGGCACCCATGCGGGTGGCCGTGATCGGAGCCGGTTCGTGGGGCACGACCTTCGCTGCCCTGCGCTGCGCCAACGGGCCGACCTCGCTGTGGGCCCGCCGCCCAGCCCTGGCCGAGGAGATCAACCGACACCACACCAACGACGCCTACCTCCCAGGCACGAGGTTGCCTGCGACCCTGCGGGCGACGGCCGACGTGGCCGAAGCCGTCGCCGGGGCCGACGCCGTCGCCCTGGCCGTGCCCACCCAGGGCTTTCGAGCGGTGCTGGGTGAGCTGGCCGGGTCCCTGGCGGCTGGCGTCCCCGTCGTGAGCCTGACCAAGGGCCTCGAGCACCACACCCGCCGGCGCATGACCGAGGTCGTGGCCGAGGTGCTCCCTGGCCGTCCCGCAGGCGTGCTGACCGGACCCAACCTCGCCGGCGAGATCGTCCTCGGGTTGCCCGCCGCCTCGGTGCTGGCCATGAGCGACGATGACGTGGCCACCGCACTGCAGCACGCCTTTGGCACTGAGGCCTTTCGGGTCTACACCAACGCCGACGTCGTCGGTTGCGAGATCGCCGGCGCCCTGAAGAACGTGGTGGCCATCGCCGCCGGCATGGCCGACGGAATGGAGCTGGGTGACAACGCCCGGGCCGCCATCGTGACCCGGGGCCTGGCCGAGCTCACCCGGGTCGCCGTCGCCCTCGGCGGCGACCCTCGTACGTGCGCAGGCCTGGCCGGCCTGGGCGACCTGGTGGTGACCTGCAGTAGCACCAAGAGCCGCAACCACCAGGTCGGGGTGGCGTTGGGGCAGGGCCGGGCCCCGGCCGAGGTGGTGGCCGAACTGCACATGGTCGCCGAGGGGGTGGAGGGGGCGCGTGTCGTCTGCGAGCTCGGCGTCGAGCTGGGGGTCGAGGTCCCGATCTCCCAGCGGACCGCCGAGGTCTGCGCCGGCCGCCTGACCGCCGCCGAGGCGCTCGACGCCCTCATGCAGCGCCAACCCCGCTCCGAGCTCCACGGGCTCACGCGGTGATCCCGGGCCCGAGCGTGGTTGACACCCTCGCGCCCGGCCCAGCGATGACCTGGCATCCGCAGGGTGGACATGTGTCGTAGAGGGGTACAAGGGTAACGTTCCACCTGCAGCGCGGGAGCAGGGTCGTGCTGTTCGACAGGCGGAGCTTCGGGGGGAGTGAGGGTGGCCAAGCAGGCTGGCGGTAGCGCCGAGGACGAGGACCTCGTCCAGCTCTACCTGAACGACATCGGCAAGTACCCGTTGTTGACCAAGAAGGATGAGGCTCGTCTGGGGGCAGCTGTGCGTGCCGGCCGGCAGGCGGCCGAGGAGCTGACCGCCGGGGAGCCGCCCCCCCCGAGGAGGCGCAAGAAGCTGCTGGAGCTGGTCCGGGCCGGCGACGAAGCCGGATTGACCTTCGTCAAGTGCAACCTTCGCCTGGTCGTCTCCATAGCCAAGCGCTACCCCACTTCCGGCCTCCCCCTCCTCGACTTGATACAGGAGGGCAACTTCGGCCTCATCCACGCGGTGGAGAAGTTCGATGCCAGCAAGGGGTTCAAGTTCTCGACCTACGCCACCTGGTGGATCCGCCAGGCCATCGGGCGGGGCATCGCCAACACGGGCCGGGCCATCCGCCTGCCCGTGCACGCCAACGACAACCTCGTCGGTCTGCGCATCGAGAGCATCGCCTTCGAGGTGCGCCACGGCCGCCCGCCCCGCAGCGACGAGCTGGCCGAGTCGCTTGGTCTCTCGCAGCGCAAGGTCGAGGAGTTGCTTCCCTACCTGCATGACCCGTTGTCGCTGTCGGAACCGCTCAGCGACGGCGAGCGCGAACTGGGCGACCTGGTCGAGGACACCTCCGCCCCTGCGCCCGAGCAAGAGGTCTTCGCGGCCATGCTGCCGGCCCAGGTCACCGAACTGCTGGCCGGTCTCGGGGCCAGGGAGCGGGAGATCCTTTGCTTGCGCTACGGCCTCGACCGGGGCCGGCCCCGCACGCTCGAGGAGGTGTCGCAGCGCTTCGACCTCACTCGCGAGGGCGTTCGTCAGGTGGAGGCCAAGGCCTTGCTCAAGCTTCGCCGTCGGGCCGTGCGGGGCGAGCGCGACCTGCTGTCGGCCTAGTCACCGGCTCGTCCACGCTGGGCCGGTGCGCGCCCGCTGGCCGCGGCGGAGCTATGGTCCCCGGCCATGAACACCCGAACGATTGCCATCATCGCGTTGATCATCGCCGTCATCGTCCTCTTGGTCATCCTCGGCGTCATCTAAGCCGCACTCGAGCCAGGCCCGCCGCTCCGGTCTGGCTAGGACATGGAACCCGGACTGCTGCGCGACGGGTTGACCCTGGTGGTCGGTCTGCTCACCGGCGTCCTCTCCGGTGCCTTTGGAGTAGGGGGTGCCATCGTCTCGACCCCGGGCATCCGCCTGCTCGGGGTAGGGCCCCTGGCGGCGGTGGGCACGACGCTGCCGGCGATCCTGCCCAGCGCCCTCAGCGGCGCTCTGCGCTACCGGGCCGAGGGGCTGGTCGACGGGCGGGCGGCGTTGCTGGTCGTGCCCGTGGGGCTGGTGACCTCAGTCGGCGGTGCGCTCCTGTCTGGCGTCGTGCCCGGCGAGGGCCACGTGCTGCAACTGGCCACTGCCGCTCTGTTGGGCTTCAGCGCCTGGCGGATGACCGAAGACCGGGCGCCGACCGGCGGCGCCGACCGCGGCGGCGCCGATTGCGACGGTGCCGAGGGGC
>JAUJLZ010000006.1:4532-6331 GCA_030447125.1 Acidimicrobiales bacterium | reverse complement strand
GGGCGTGACGGCAACCACGACGGCGATGGCGACGGGAACGGCGACGGGGACGGGGACGCGTCATCGAGGTCGGCCCCCCGCCTGGCTGCGGTCGGTCTGCTGGCGGGCGGGCTGTCGGGGCTGCTGGGCATCGGAGGGGGGACGATCCTGGTCCCCGGCCTCACCCAGGTCGGTGGGTTGTCGTTGCGGTCTTCGGTGGCCACCTCCCTGGTGTGCACGGGGATCTTCGCCGTGCCCGGCACCATCACCCATGCGCTGTTGGGCAACGTCGAATGGCGGGTGGCGCTCCTGTTGGCCGTCACCGTCGTCCCCGGAGCCCGTCTCGGCGCCGCCGCCTCGCTCCGGCTGGCTGATCGTCACCTGGCCCGAGCCGTGGCTGGCTTCCTCGGGGTGATCGCCCTGGGCTACGCAGCGGGCGAGCTGATCGCCCTGTTCTCGTGACCGTCACCCGCCGAGCTCCCGGGCCCGGGAGAACACGGCGTCGAACATCTCCTCGGTGAGCGTCCCGGTGAAGGTGTTCTGCTGGCTGGGGTGGTAGGAGCAGATGAGGGTGGTGCCGTCGGGCAGCGTCGCCTCCACCCCGTGGCCGAACCGGGGCCGGGGGCGGAGGCCGGCCAGGCCGGCCACCACCTGGAAGGCAAAGGCGCCCAGGGCCACCACCACGGCGAGGTCCCCGAGCAGTGCCCACTCCCGGGCCAGATAGGGCAGGCAGGTGTCGCGCTCGATCGGCGTGGGGCGGTTGGCGGGGGGCGCACAGCGCACGGCGGCGCTGACCCAGACGCCGGTCAGGGCCAGGCCGTCGTGGCGGTGCTCGCTCCTGGGTTGGTTGGCGTAGCCGGCCCGGTGCAGGGCCCGGAACACCCAGTCGCCCGAGCGGTCACCGGTGAAGACCCGCCCGGTGCGGTTCCCCCCGTGGGCGGCGGGGGCCAACCCCACCACCAGCAGGCGAGCGCCAGGATCTCCGAAGCCGGGCACCGGCCGGCCCCAGTAGTCCTCGTCGCGGTACGCCGCCCGCTTGTCGATGGCCACCTGTTCACGCCATGCCACCAGGCGGGGACAGGCCCGGCAGGTGGTGACCTCGGCCGTCACCCTGGACAGCGAATCCGGCTCCGGTGCAGGCATGGGCGACCACGGTAGGTTGGCCGCCATCGCTGCCCGCACCCGAGCACCCAAGGCGCCTCCGGCCACGGTCGTGGTCCTGGTCCGCCACGGCCAGACGCCCACCACCGGGACCGTCCTGCCCGGCCGGGCGGCCGGCCTGCACCTGGCCGACGCCGGCGTCGTCCAGGCCGAGGCGGTGGCCGAGCGCCTCGCCGGCCTCGAGCGGATCGACGCGGTGTACGCCTCGCCCCTCGAGCGCACGCGGGAGACGGCCAAGCCCATCGCCAAGGCCCGCGGGCTCAGGGTCAGAGCCGATCGCGGGCTGTTGGAGTGCGACTTCGGCGAGTGGACGGGGCGGACGCTGAAGGAGCTGGGCAAGCTGCCTGCGTGGGCCACCGTGCAGCGCTACCCGAGCGGGTTCCGCTTCCCCGGTGGCGAGTCGTTCCGGGAGATGCAGGTGCGCATCACCACCGCCCTGGCCCGCCTCGTCGAGCGTCACCAGGGTGGGGTGGTCGTGGCCGTGTCCCACGCCGACCCCATCAAGGCGGCGGTGGCCGACGCCCTCGGCACCCACCTCGACCTGTTCCAGCGCATAGCGGTGTCACCGTGCTCGGTCACCACCGTCAGCTACGGACCAGGAGGCCCCATGGTGCTCACCGTCAACTCGGTGACCGGCGCTCTGCCGAGCTCGAGCTCGA
>JAUJLZ010000006.1:0-4432 GCA_030447125.1 Acidimicrobiales bacterium | reverse complement strand
CGAGCTCGAGCTCGACGAGCTCGAAGGCGTGAGCAGCTCCTTCGACCTTCCTGAGGTCGACCGCTTCACGGCCGGGGCCCTGGGCCCCCCTGGCGGGCGGGTCTTCTACCTCCAGGTCGCCGCTGGCGGACAAGTCGTGAGCCTGCGTCTGGAGAAGGCCCAGGTGGCTGCCCTGGCCGGTTACCTGGCCGAGCTGCTGGCCGACCTGCCCACCCCATCACCCGAGGAGATCCCCGACCCGAGCGAGCTGGTCGAGCCGGTCGTGGCCGAGTGGGTCGTGGGCCAGTTGGGCGTCGCCTTCGACGAGTCGCGTGATCACTTCGTGATCCGGGCCGACGAGGTCGTCGACGACGAGGAAGGAGGCGATGTCGATGCCGCCATCAGTGGGGGGTCGGCTCGCTTCGCCGTGAGCCGGCCCCAGGTGGCGGGCTTCGTGGTCCACGCCGCCAGCTTGGTGGTGGCCGGTCGGCCACCCTGCCCGTTGTGCCGACGGCCGCTGGACCCCGAGGGGCACGTGTGCGTCAAGACCAACGGACACAAGCCACACTAGGGCTGCTCACCGAAGGCGAGGTCGAGCTCAAGGGGCGCATGCCCTGGAGCTCGAACCAGACCTTCTTGGTGGAGCTGTCCCGGGATGACGAGGCGCTGCTCGGTGTGTACAAGCCCGGTCGGGGTGAACGCCCGCTGTGGGACTTCCCCGGCGGCCTCTATCGCCGGGAGGTGGCTGCCTGGGTGCTCTCCGACCTCCTCGGTTGGGGCATCGTGCCCGAGACCGTGCTGCGTGACGGTCCGCTCGGCGAGGGGTCGGTTCAGCGCTTCGTGCCTGCGGACTTCACCCAGCACTACTTCACCCTCTACGAGAACCCGGTCCATCACCACGCCTTGAAGATGATCTGCGCCTTCGACCTGCTGGCCAACAACACCGACCGCAAGAGCGGCCATTGCCTGCTCGCCGACGGGCGCCTGTGGGCCATCGACAACGGCCTGTGCTTCCACCCCTCACCGAAGGTCCGCACGGTGATCTGGGAGTTCGGGGGTGAGCTAGTGCCCGACGCCTTGCTGGCCGACGTCGAGGCGCTGCTGCGGCGCCTTCCCGGGGGCTTGGTCGTGCTCGTGGGCGACGACGAGTTGGCTGGGGTGCGCCGGCGGGCGGAGTGGTTGCTGCGCACGGCGACCTTCCCCGAGCCCGACCCGCTCGAGCACTGCTACCCGTGGCCCCTGGTGTGAGGTTGGTGGGGTGAGCACGCCCAGCCTCGACGCTGCCCTGGGCTCGGGCGACCTCGACGAGCTGCTGCGCTGGGTCGACCGCCTGTGTGAGGCCCGGGATTGGGACGGGCTGGTGACCTTGGGGGAGCGCAGCCGGACCGCGTTTGCCACCAGCGGCCGCCAGCTCTGGCCCATCGTCAGCCAGGTGGAGTACCGCTTGGCCCTGGAGGCACCGGGGGCGTGGGCGGCGTCGGTGTTGGTGGAGGGAGCCGGGCGCTTCGCCCTGGGGCCCCTGCCCGAAGTGGCGGCGTCCACCCACTCCTGGGCTGAGCTGGCCCCCCACCTCAGTGCTGGTCCTGCCTCGGGGCTGGCGGCGCACGAGCGGGTGGTCCGGGGCGAGGACGTCAGCGACGCGGGCGGTGTCGGGCTGGAGGTGCTCGAGCTGCCCGGGGCCTTGTGCCCGTGGGAGCCCGCCTACCCGTTGGCCACCTACCGGGCCGACGGGGCCGACTTCTTGACCCCGGCCCCGCCGCGGTTGACCGCGCTCGACCTTCCCCTGCGGACTGCCGCCCTCGACGCCGTCGTGGACGACGTGGAGGCGTGTACTGCTCTGCGGGCGCTGGTGGAGCGCTGGGTCGTGGAGTCCGACGGCGTAGTCGAGGTGGGAGCGGTGCATGGCCGCGCCGAGGTGGCCATCGCCGCCGTGGCGGCCGTGGGCGGGGCCGGTGGTCCGGTTCGCGCCGCCGAGGTCGCCCCGAGCCAGGCCCTGGCCGCCATGGCCTGGGCCGGGGCCAGCGGGGGAGCGCACGGCCGCCGCCGGGGAGCGGCGGTGGGGCGGTTCGGGGCTTGGTGGGCCCTCGCCGCGGTGGCCGGCCTCCTCGACGACTGGCCCGTGCCCCCCGAACAGTTGGGGGACGCCGCCGCCGAGTTGCGCTGGCTCATCTGGGAGCCGGCGGTGTTCTCCGGGGGCTGGTCACTCCACCTCGCCGTGGAGGATCCCGAGGACAACCTGGCCTGGGTCATTGCCGCCACCGACCGGTAGCCGGCCAGGCCCGCGGCTCAACGCCCGCCGGCGACGTCGAGCAGTGCGCCGGTCACGTAGGAGGCTTGGCTCGAGCAGAGCCAGACGATGGCCTCAGCTACCTCCTCCGGCTCCCCGCCCCGCTGCATGGGGATGTGGGAACGAAGGCACTCGACCCGGTCGGGCTGGCCCCCACTCGCGTGGATCTCCGTACGGATCAGCCCGGGGCGCACGGCGTTGACCCGGACGCCCTCAGCGGCGACCTCGTGGGCCAGGCCCAGCGTCATGGTGTCTACCGCTCCCTTGGAGGCGGCGTAGTCGACGTACTCGCCCGGGCTGCCCAAGCGGGCCGCAGCTGAGGAGACGTTGACGATCGAACCACCGGCTCCGCCGTGCAGGGTCGACATCCGGCGTACGGCCTGGGCGGCGCAGAGGAAGGGGCCGATGACGTTCACGGCGAACATGGTGGCGAGGCGCTCCCTGGTCATCTCGTCGACGCGGGCCCGGGGAGCGACCACGCCGGCGTTGTTCACCAAGGCGGCGAGGCGGCCGAGATCGTCGGCCGTGGTGAACAGCGAGGCGACGTCGTGCTCGGCCGTCACGTCGCCTGCCACCGCAGATGCCTCGGAACCGAGGGCCTGGCAGGCTTCGACCACCTGGCGAGCGGCGTCGGCGTCACGCCGGTAGGCCACGCAGACTGCCCATCCCCGGCGGGCGAAGGCCAGCGACGTGACCGCTCCGATCCCTCGACTGCCTCCGGTGACCACGACGACGTCGGGCACCGTCAGGCGTCTTCAGGCGCAGGCTGAGCAGATGCCGATGAGGTCGAGTCGGTGGTGTTCGGGGACGAAGCCGGTGGTGTTGGACACCTCGGTGATGGCCCGGGCCACCGTGCGCTCGACCTGCGGCGAGGCGGTGAAGTCCTCCACGCCCCCGCAGGCCGAACAGATGAGGTGGTGGTGGTGGTGGGTGAGGTCCTCGGCCAACTCGTAGCGGGCGAAGTCGTCGGTGGTGACCACCCGGTGGACGGCGCCGGCCTGGCTCAGCACCGCCAGGTTGCGGTACACCGAGCTCTGGGCCAGCTCGCGGTCGAGGACCAACACGTCGGGGATGGACAGGGGGTTGCGGGACTCGGCCAGGAGCTCGACGAGGGCCCGGCGTTGGGTGGTGTAGCGCTGACCGACCCCCCGGAGGCGCTCGGCGATGGTGGTGTGGAGCTCGTCGGTCACGGGATCACGGTACCAGCCCTGGTGAGAATCGGTGAGAACCGGTCGGTGAAAGGGCCAAGGCGACCAGGACCGCGCCCGTTCGACCGGTACCTTCACCTGGCGATGGACCACCGCCGAAGGAACCGGGTGTCGCTCTTGCTCGTCGCTTCGCTCTCGGCGTCGTCCTGCGCACCAGGCGTCGGCGGAGAGACGATGCAGCGGCTGACCGCCACCGATCGGCGCACGGCTGCCCCCACCACCGACGCGGCGCCTCCGACGACAACTGACATCGAGGCGCCGACGACGTCGGCCGCCCCTTCCGAGGAGAGCACCGCGCCCCCCGTGGCCACGACCGTGACCGCGGTCGTGGCCCCGCCGGCTTCGGTCCCGCCGGCTTCGGTCCCGCCGGCTTCGGTCCCGCCGGCTTCGGCCCCGCCGGAGTCGGCCCCGCCGCCCACCACGTCCCCACCTCGACCTCCGCCTGCTCGCAACATCGTCGAACAAGCGTGGACGCCGTTCGCCACCGTCGGCGGCATCACCCTCGTCCACCCCGCCACCCGGGTGGAGCGGGTGGGTTTCCACCAGTCGAACCACGACGGGGCCCGCCAGCTCGACGTGCTGGCCACGGCGGTGTCTCCCGTGACGCTGGAGGGACGGAGCCGGGAGACGTCGTCTCGCACTGCCGCCGACGTGGTGGTCGACCCTGCGGCCGAGATCCGCTCCCCGGTGACGGGCCGTGTGGTGCGGGCGGGGACCTATGTCCTGTACTGCGACTACTCCGACGACTACCTGGTCGTCGAGCCCGATCAGCACCCCGGGTGGGAGGTCAAGATGCTCCACATCGACGGGGTGCGGATGCAGGCCGGCGACCGGGTGGTGGCCGGTGAGACCGTCGTCGCCGGCCGGGCCACGCAGCTGCCGTTCGAGTCCCAGGTCGACGAGGTGGGCGGGTTCGACCCGGCCTGGCCCCACGTGCACATCGAGGTCATCGACCTCG
>JAUJLZ010000299.1 GCA_030447125.1 Acidimicrobiales bacterium | reverse complement strand
CTTCGTCGACGGCGAGCGCTTCGGCTTCGGCGCCGAGATCGGCATCAGCACCCAAAAGCTCCACGCCCGCGGCCCCATGGGCCTCCGCGAGCTGACCACCACCAAGTACGTGGTCCACGGCGACGGCCACATCGTGGCCTGAGACCGACCAGTACGCTGCGAGCCTCTCCTGGAGAGGGCGGCAGCTGACGCCGCCCGGATCGACGAGCCTGCTCGCCCTTGCAGCAAGGAGGATCCGAGGACCGGCCCCACCCCCAACCTCCGGTAGGGTCGACGGCGATGCCGGGCGGGCGCACCGACTGCGGGCGAGGTGACGTGCGGCGGCCGCCCGGCGACCCATGACCACGCGGCTCCATCACCGCAAGCTGGTCGACCAGCTCCGGGAGTGGACCCCCGAGCAGGTGGCCACCCTCCTCGAGCGTCGACCTGACCTGGTCCACCCGAAGCCCCCGCCCGACCTCGCCGAGCTGGCCCAGCGGGCCCAGGACCGGCCCTCGATCGACGCCGCCATCGCCACCACCACCCTGCCCGAGAACCGGCTGCTGCAGGTCGTGGTGTGCTGTCGACGCGACGTGCCCGTCGACGAGCTGGCTGCAGCCCTGCCCGAAGGCGTCGGCCTCCACGACATCGAAGCCGTCCTGTCGTCGCTGGAGGCCGCTGCGCTGGTGTGGCCCCACGGCGGGCGCATCCACAGCTCGGGCATGTTGCGCCTCTCGGTGCCCACCACCTTGGGGCTACCGCTCCAGCAGCTCGTACAGGACCACAACGTCGACTACCTGAAGTCGGTGCTCAAGCTGGTGCGGGGTGCGCTCGCCGACCAGGGGTTCGACGGGCCCGTGCCCCCACAGGCCACGGGGCCCAAGGGGCGGCCGCCGCGCAAGGCGGAGCTGGTGGAGGAGCTGGAGGCACTCCTGGTGGCCCCCGGCGTGGTGCGTGCCGTGCTCGCCGGCGCCTCGCCTGAAGCTGCCGCCATCGCCTTGGCCATGGCCGAGGGTCGGCCGTACGTCCCGGCCGACCACTCGCTCTACTACTCCCGCTACAGCACCAACACCTACTACCAGCGGTACCCGACGTACTGGCTGTTCGAGCGGGGCCTGTTGCTGCCCCTCGGCGACGGTCGGACGGCGACCCAGCCCCGTGAGGTCGGGATGGTCCTGCGGGGCGGGCGGCCCGTGGCCGACCTCGCCCTCGAACCGCCGGTGCTCGCCGTCGCCTCGGCTGAGCCGGCCGAGGTCGACGCCCATGCCGCCGCCCGGGTGGAACTGACCCTCGATCGGCTGGCCGACCTCCTCGAGCGCTGGGAGCAACAGCCGGCCAGAGCGCTCAAGAGCGGAGGCCTCGGAGCGACGGTGTTGAAGCAGACGGCGGCGGCCCTCGACGCCGAGGTCGGGGAGACCTCCCGGCTGATGGAGCTGGCCCACCTGGCCGGGTTGATCGAGACGACGTCCAAGGTCCGAAAGGAGAAGCGCCAGTACGTCCACGAGTCCTTCGTCGGCCCCACCTCGGCGGTCCCCACCTGGCTGGCGCTGCCCGTGGCCCAGCGGTGGCGCCAGCTGACCACGGCCTGGCTGCGGGCCGAGCTGTGGCCGAGCGCGTCGGGACGCAGGGACGACGACGACAAGATGGTGCCGGTGCTCGGTCCGCAGTACGCCGTGGTCGCCCCCGAGCTCCGCCGCCGGGTGCTCGACGTGGCGGCGACCCTGGCCCCGGCTGAGGCCACCACCGCCGAGGCCTTGGCCGCCTGCGTCTACTGGCGCCGGCCCCAGCCCTGGCTCGGGCGCGGGATGGGCACGACGGCCATCGGGTGGGTCTACGGCGAGGCCGAGCTCCTCGGCGTGGTGGCCGACGGTGCGCTGTCGAGCTTCGGGCGGGCCGTGCTCGCCGGCAACGGGCGTCGGGCCGAGGAGGTGTTCGAGGCCGCTCGGCCCGAGCCGGCCACCACGTTCACCCTCCAGGCCGACCTGACCGCCACCGTGGTGGGCACGCTCGAGCGCTCGGTGCTGGTCGAGCTGCGCCTGCTGGCCGACGTCGAGTCCACCGGTGCCGCCACCACGCTGCGCTTCTCCGACGCCTCGCTGCGCCGGGCCCTCGACGCCGGCCGCACCGGCGACGCCATCATGTCCTTCCTGGAGGACCGCGCCACCAAGGGGGTGCCCAAGCCCCTGGCCTACCTCATCGGCGACGTGGCTCGCCGCTACGGGAACCTGCAGGTGGGGGAGTCGGGGTCGTTCGTCACCAGCGAGGACCCAGCCGTGCTGGCCGACGCCTGCTCGCACCGGCGTACCCGCAAGCTGGCCCTACGTCTGTTGGCCCCGACGGTGGCGGTGAGCCCGCATCCGAGGGCCAAGGTGCTCGACGGCCTGCGCGACGCCGGCTTCCTGCCTGCCGAGGAGGGCGCCGGTGGTGACGCCGGCGCCGGCGAGCCGGTTGGCGTCCAAGGTGCGGCCGCCGGGGGCGTCTCCCTCGGTGCCCCGGCCCCGTCGTCACCGGCTCCTGGCCGCCGTGGCGCCAAGCGGGGCTCGGGAGCCGACACCCTGGTCGAGCCCTTCCGGTCCCGGCCCGGTTCCCAGCCGCGGGCCGCCCCCCCGATCGAGGCCTCAGCCGCGGCGACGATGGCCCAGGCCATCCTGGCTGGACCACCCGAAGGAGCCGGCGCGGTGGGCGACGAGCCGAGCGACGCGGCCGGCTCCCGCCCCACAACCGGCCGTTTCCCCAAAGGTGCTCCCCCCGGGGCTCTGGCGCTGGCCTTCCCCCACGACCCGGCCGAGGTCGGAAGCGACGGGGACGACGACTGGATCGAC
>JAUJLZ010000298.1 GCA_030447125.1 Acidimicrobiales bacterium | reverse complement strand
CCTCGGTCACCGAGTCCTCGAGCGCGGCCAGCACGTGGCCGTAGATGTCCATCGTCGTCTGACTGGACGAGTGCCCCAGCCGACGCTGGATGACGAGCGGGTGGTGACCCATCTCCACCATCAAGCCCACGGTCGAGTGACGGAGGCCGTGGAAGGTGAACCCTTCGAGGCCTGCCTTCGCAACGGCCGGCGCCCACGTGCGCTTGTGAAAGTTGGCGGCGCGCAGTGGGCCACCGCGAGGAGCGACAAACACAAGCTCGTCCGGACCTGGCGGCCGCCGGTGGGCGAGGTGCTCGGCGAGCATGGTGACCAGGAACGGCGGAAGCTGGATCACGCGGCGGCTCGCAGCCGACTTGGGCACGGCGAAGCCGCCGACGTCGGTGAAGACCTCTGCCACCTCGAGCGTCGGCGTGCGCGACATGAAGTTGATCCGGCCCACGCGAAGCCCGGCGACCTCCTCCCACCGCAGACTGCCCACGGCTGTCGCGTAGACGATCGGTCGGCTTTCCGCCGGCATGGCGTCGCCTAACCGACGTAGCTCCGCGACGGTGAGGACGCGCTTGTCGTTCGGCCGCTTCGGCGGCAACCGGACGCCGCGGCATGGCGTGACGGCGATCAAGTCCGCCGCAACGGCGGCGGCAAGGATGGTGCGCAACCCTCCGTAGATGGTGCGCACGGTGCTCGGAGCGTGGGATTGCGCGAGCTGCTGCACGAATTGGCGAACGTCGAGTGGCGTGATGGAGCCGAGAGCCCGGGAGCCGAATGCGGGCAACAGATGCTTACGGAGGCGCTGGCGGTCCTGAGCGAGCGTGGTGGCTTGCTTGTGGATCGCACCCCGGAGGTGCTCGTCCGACCACGCCGCGAAGGTGATCCGGCTCAGTGCTGGGTCGCGCCAGAGCCCTCGCTGCTTGTCAGCTTCCACGGTTGCCAGGAACACCTGGGCGTCGACCTTGCGCTCGAACGTTGCGGTTCGCTGAGCCCCGTACGGATCGCGGCAGCGGGCCTCCCAGCGGTTGGTGCGGGGCGCTCGGCGGATCGAGCCCATCAGCTCTTCCTCCTGGTCGTCTTCTTCGTGGAGGAGGGCGAACGACGCTTGAGAGCGCTCGGTGGAGCCAGCTGGTCGCCCTCGACCTCAGCTGGCATCCCCCCAGGAGAGTCTCCCTCCGCCGCGCCGAGGGAATCCAGGTCCTGTGCCGCCTCGTCCGGCTCCTCGGTCCCTGCTGGGATGCGCAGCTCCTCCCCAGCGACCCCGACCTCGTCGGCGACCGCCTGCTTGGCCCGCAGCTCCAGGTCCTCGAGCTGATTGGCCAGCGCTCGCAGCGAGGTCTGCCACCGACCCAGGTCGGCGAAGGAGTGGCGCGCCAGGGCAGCCACCCGCTGGTCCACCAGGGCGGCGATGCGGCCCTGGGCCTCGGTGAGGCCGGCGGGGCCGAGTTCGGCCAGGAAGGCGTCGAGGCGCAGGCTGAGCTGGGCCTGTTGTACCTCGTCGCCGAAGACCAGGTCGACGAGCAGCGCCACCACCTCGCCAAAGGCGGGGGCGTCGGGCACGTCCAGCTTGGTGGGCATACCCGGCCCGGCCCAGGCCGGTGGGGGCATGAAGAACCAGGTGACGGGCTGGTCGAAGGCCCGGGCGAAGGCCACGATCTCATCGGCGGTGAAGTTGCGCACGAAGCCCCCGGCGACGGAGCGCTCGGCCTGGGACACGCTGGCCTTGGACCAGCGCACCCCGAGGTAGGGCTCGAGGGCCTCCGCCGCCTGGTCCTGGGTCCAGCCCTTGAGCTCCCGTGCCCGGGTGAGGTTGTAGGCGACCACCTGGTTGGGGGTCAGGCCGAGGAACAGAGCCCGCTCGGGAGCCGGCGCCTTGGATTTTTTCCGTACCACCGAGTCTCCCCTCGTGTCCGTAGGTTTCCGGGCGTGTCCACTGGTCCACGCACTGCAAATCTACCAGTTGACGGGCGAATGACACCGGCGTAACTTCGCCGGGTGGCCATCAGGCCTGAGCCTCGCAGCGCTGCCGCGGCCTCGTCGTCGGTCGCCCAGCCATCGGGCCGGCGGGGGCGGTACTTCACGATCCCCCAGGCCGTGGCGGCCTACCCCGGGGTGTTGACCGAGCGCCTGATCCGGCGCCTGGTGGCCGAGCGGCGCATCGCCTACAGCTACGCCGGGCGCCGGGTGGTGCTGGCCGAGGCCGACATCGAGGCCTACCTCGACGCCGGTCGCCACGAGCCCCTCCAGGGTCCGGGTGCGGCGCTGGGCACGAGGCGCCTGTCCCCGACTGCGAGGACGGCGCGCTCGGGCTCGGCGTGATGGACGACGGCGGGCGGGTCGTGGTCGGGCCGGCGGCCCGGGAGCTGCGCCGGGCGCTTCGGCCCATCGAGTGGGTGGTCCTCGAAGACGTCGCCCTCGACGCCCACCGGGACGACACCGGAGCGCTCGTGGCCCCCACCAGTGCCCGGCGGGTGGCCGAGAACCTGAGCCTCACGCCCGGCGCCGTGGCCCGGGCCCTCGCCCGACTGCGCGCGGCGGGGCTTGTCTCCCACACCCGCCAGGCCGGCCCCGCCGGCCACTTCGGCCTGTCGGCCTACGTGCTCGAACCCGTCCCCGGCCTCGACGTGGTGCCTGCGGCACCCGACGGCGAAGGGCCATGCCCGGCGCTACCACACGTCGAGTGCCCGCGTGCGGGCGATGCACACCTGGTGGGAGCGCAAGCAGCGAGCGGCGAAGACCCGGACGTTGCCGGATCGGCACGGCGATCGCTGCACGACGACGTCGCTCGAGCGCTGGCGGCCGCGGTCGACGACCTCGCGTCCGAGG
>JAUJLZ010000297.1 GCA_030447125.1 Acidimicrobiales bacterium | reverse complement strand
GGCCAGGCTGACGGCAGGGCGGTCACCGCCCTGCTCGGCCAACGGGCCGACGCCGACGGCTGACCGCCCTACCCTTGTGCCGGTGACGCTCATCGACGTGCGGGCCGAGTTGACCGGCTCCATCCGTCCCCTGCGTCGCTCGGAGTACGACCAGCTGGTGGAGCTGGGCGTGTTCGACGACGAGGCCATCGAGCTGCTGGAAGGGGTCCTGGTCGAGATGAGCCCCGAAGGTGCCGCTCACGCCTGGGTCATGCAGGAGTTGAACCGGAGGTTGGCTCGGGAGCTGCCCGAGCACCTGCGGCTGCGCGTGGGCAACCCGCTGGCCGCCAGCGAGTGGTCCGAGCCCGAGCCCGACTTCGCCGTGGTGCCCGCCGGCGACTACCGCCGGGAGCACCCGGCCCAGGCCGTCCTGCTCATCGAGATCTCCGGCAGCAGCCTGGGCAAGGACCTGGGGGTCAAGGCCCGCATCTACGCCGCCGGGATCCCCGAGTACTGGGTGGTCGACGTGGCCCACGGCGTCGTGCACCGCCACCTCGGTGCGTCGACCGACGGTTACCGTGAGGTGGTGGTCCACGGCGCCGACGCCGTGCTCGACGCCTGTGGCGTGGAGGTCCCGGTGAAGGATCTCGCCGTCGAACCATAGGCTCGACGGCGACCTGATCGTGCTACGGCCCCCAGCCGCCATCACTGGAGGCCCGGTGCCCCCTCCACCGCCCAGGCTGTGCCCCCGAAGCGCCACACCAGGGCCGTGGCCCGGGTGGCCATGAGCAGTCCGAGGGACGCCCACAGCCAGCCGATGCCGGCGTCGAGGGCGAGCACCGCTCCGGCGGCGGGGACGAAGACCACGGCGGCGCCGGCCATGGCCCCGGCCAAGAAGCGCATGTCACCGGCGCCGATGAGCACCCCGTCGAGCACGAACACCACGGCGTTGAGCGGCTGGAGCACGGCCACGAAGAGGAGCACAAAGGCGCACAGGGCGACCACGGCGGGGTCGTCGCTGAAGAGTCGGGGAAGGAGCGGGCGGGCCAGGCCCACGACTGCGGCGAACACGACACCGGCGCCCACCCCCCAGACCAGCATCCGCCGGGCTGCCTCTCGAGCGGCGGCCGCGTCTCCCGCGCCCAGCAGGCGGCCGATCATGGCCTGGCCGGCGATGGCGAGGGAGTCGAGCACCAGGGCCAGGAACGACCACACCTCGAAGGCGATCTGGTGGGCCCCGAGGTCGACGGTCCCGAGGCGCGCCGCCACCGCCGTGGTCAGGGTCAGGGCCAGGCGCAGGGCGGCGGTGCGCACGAACAGGTCCCGTCCCACCACCGCCAGGCGGCGGATGGCCGCCACCTCGGGTCGCACGGCCACGCCCTGGGCGGCGACGTCGCGGGCCACCCACCACACGTACGCCCCGGCGGAGCCCACCTGGGCCACCACCGTGGCCAGGGCCGAGGCTCCGATGCCGAAGCCCAGGCCGTAGATCAACACCAGCTCGATGGCCAGGTTGGCGCCCACCGCCACACCGGTGACGATGAGGGGGGTCACGGTGTCCTGGCTGCCCCGGAGGTAGCCGGTGCCGGCCAGGGTCACCAACAGGGCGGGGACCCCGACCAGGCTGATGCGCAGGTACACCAGCGCGTGGGCCGCCACCTCGCCGGTGCCACCCATGAGGGCCACCGCCTGGGGTGCCAACGCCCAGCCGGCCAACCCCAGGGCCAGGCCGATCGCCAGCGCCAACCACATGCCCTGGACCCCCTCGTGGGCGGCGCCGGCGGCGTCGCCCGATCCCAGGCGACGGGCCACCGAGGCGGTGGTGCCGTAGGCCAGGAAGTTGAACAGGGCGTAACCGGTGAGGATCAAGGTGCTGGCCAGGGCCAGCCCGCCCAGCTGGGGCGTCCCCAGGCGGCCGACCACGGCGGTGTCGGCCAGCACGTAGAGAGGCTCGGCGGCGAGGGCGCCGAGGGCGGGGACGGCCAACCCGAGGATCTGGCGGTCGTAGGGGTGGGCCAGTGGTCGGGCCAGGGCCATGCCGGCGAGGCTACGAGCGCCAGTCCGGCGCCGCCGGGGGATACTGGGGTCATGCAACGTCTGCCCAAGCCCTGGGAGCCCGAGGCGAGCCCACGCCAGCGCTACGTTCCCCTCGCCGCCGCGGTGGCCATCGTCGCCGCGGTGATCTACGTGCTGTTGCCGTTCACCTTCGCCGACGTGGTGGATTGCAGCGGCGCCCTGTTCGGATCACAGGCCGACCCGGCCACACCCGCCGGGGCCATCGTCGGCAACGCCGACGAGGCCTGTGCCGACACGGGCGGTCGGCGACGGGTCAACGCCGCGGTGGTGATCGTGGCGGCCCTCGCCCTGGGCCTGGCCGGCGCCTTTCTGCCTTCCGAGAAAGATGCCCCCTCGGGATAGTCGAGGCAGGTGGAGTGCGCTAAGGTGAGGCGCTAAATACCCCCCCCCGGTACCACGGACGGAAGGAGCACCCACATGGCCGGAACCGAGCGTTCCTACGAGGTCGAGGGCATGACCTGCCACAGCTGCGTGGCCATGGTCACCGAGGAGGTCAGCGAGGTCCCCGGCGTGGTCTCGGTCGACGTGGACCTGCCCAGCGGTCGGGTGACGGTGGCCGGCGACGCCGACGAGGATGCCGTGCGCCGGGCCATCGTCGAAGCTGGGTACTCGGTGGCGTGAGCGCTCCGTCTGGGCACCTTCCGGGCCCAACGCGACGCCGAGTAGGTCCAGCAGCTCGCCCGAACGGAGCGGAGCGAGTGAGGCCGAGAGTCAGGCCACGTCCTGGCGGGTGAGGCGGCGGACGGTGAGGGCCAGGGCT
>JAUJLZ010000296.1 GCA_030447125.1 Acidimicrobiales bacterium | reverse complement strand
CGCCGAAGCGGTCCTTGAGCGGGGTGATGATGCGGCCCCGGTTGGTGTAGTCCTCAGGGTTGGCCGAGGCCACCAGCATCACATCGAGGGGCAGGCGCACCTTGTAGCCCCGCACCTGGACGTCACGCTCCTCCAACACGTTGAGCAGGCCCACCTGGATGCGCTCGGCCAGATCAGGCAGCTCGTTTATGGCGAAGATGCCGCGGTTGGTGCGGGGCACCAGGCCGTAGTGCAGGGTCGACTCGTCGGCCAGGTAACGCCCCTCGGCCACCTTGATGGGGTCGACCTCCCCGATGAGGTCGGCGATGGAGGTGTCGGGCGTGGCCAGCTTCTCTCCGAAGCGGGTGTCGCGGTGCACCCACTCGACGGGGGTGTCGACGCCCTTGTCGGCCACCAGGTCGCGGGCGAAGCGCGATACGGGGGCGAAGGGGTCGTCGTTGATCTCCGAGCCGGCCACGATGGGCAGCCACTCGTCGAGCAGGCCGACCAGGCTGCGGATGATGCGGGTCTTGCCCTGGCCCCGCTCCCCCAAGAAGATGACGTCGTGGCCGGCCAGCAGGGCGTTCTCGAGTTGAGGTAGGACGGTGTCGTCGTAGCCCAGCAGGCCGCTGACCAGGGCTTGTCCGGTGGCGATGCGGGCCATGGCGTTGCGCCTGACCTCTTCTTTGACCGGGGTGGACCGCCAGCCCGAGTCACGGAGTTGGCCGAGGGTGGCGGGGCGTGAGGTCACCACGACCACGGTACCGGTGGCCCCACAGGGAGCAGGATCGCCTTCCTGGGTACGGTCTGTCGATGGAACCGCTCCCCGCCCTCGATCTGGGCGGGACGTGGCGGGCCGCCGAGGCCGACGAGGACCTGCGCCGAACCTTCGGCCTGCCTGAGCTGGACGACACCTCCGTGGCCTGGCACAACCTCGACGTCCCGGGCCACTGGCGCTCCCATGAGGCCTTTGCCGCCAGCGATGGCCCCCTGCTCTACCGGCGCCACTTCGAGTCCCCCCGACCCGACGCCGACGCCCGGGCCTGGCTGGTGATCGACGGGCTGTTCTACCAGGGCGACGTCTGGCTCGACGGTGACTACGTGGGCGACACCGAGGGCTACTTCGTGCCCCACACCTTCGACGTGACCGCGGCCGCCCGCCAGCGCGATGAGCACCTCCTCGGTGTGGAGGTGACATGTGCCCCCGAGTCCGACCTCACGGCCAAGCACAACCTCACCGGGGTGTTCCAGCACTGGGACTGCCTCGATCCCGACTGGAACCCCGGCGGCATCTGGCGGGGTGTGCGCCTGGAGCACACCGGACCGGTGCGCCTGAACCGGGTACGGGTGCGCTGCACCTCCGCCGAAGACGACCGGGCGGTGGTGGGCATCGGCACCGAGCTCGACAGCGACCGGGCCTGTCTCGTCGAGCTGCGCACCACCGTCGCCGGCGCCGAGCACGTCACCGAGCACCGCCTGGCCGAGGGTCCCAACCTGTTCGACTGGACGGTCGACATCGCCGACCCGCAGCGGTGGTGGCCCCACGCGCTCGGCGACCAACCCCTCCACAGCGTGCGCATCGAGGTGGTCATCGACGGCCAGGTCAGCCACGCCGTGGAGCGCCAGGTCGGCCTGCGCTCGTTGCACTGGGACAACTGGAGCCTGTGGGTCAACGGTGAGCGCCTCTTCCTCAAGGGGGCCAACCAGGGACCGGCGCCCATGGCCCTGGGCGAGGCCACGGCCGACGAGCTGCGAGCTGACATGGCCCTGGCTCGCGACGCCGGCCTCGATCTGGTGCGCCTGCACGCCCACATCAACCGGCCCGAGCTCTACCAGGCGGCCGATGAGTTGGGCATGCTCCTCTGGCAGGACCTTCCCTTGCAGTGGGGCTACGCCCGCACCGTGCGCCGCCGGGCCATGCGCCAGGCTGAAGCCGCCGTCGACCTCCTCGGCCACCATCCCTCGGTGGCCCTGTGGTGCGCCCACAACGAACCCTTGGCCATCGACCCCCGCCTGGACCAGGCCCGCTCCCGCACCGACGTGGCCCGACTCCTGGCCCGCTTCGCCGCCATGCAGGAGCTGCCCAACTGGAACAAGAGCGTGCTCGACCGCTCGCTGCGCAAGGTGCTCACCGCGGCCGACGGCACCCGGGCCGTGGTAGCCCACTCGGGCATGTTCCCCCGCCCGGGCTCAGGCGGGGGTGACACCCACACCTACCTCGGTTGGTACTACGGAGACGAGCGCCACTTCCCCGGCCTGTGCCGGGCCTTCCCCCGACTGGCCCGCTTCGTGAGCGAGTTCGGGGCCCAGGCCGTCCCCTCGGGCGACGTCGAGTACCTGGAACCCGAGCGCTGGCCCGACCTCGACTGGGCGCGCCTGGGCCGCTCCCACAACCTGCAGAAGGCCCGCTTCGACCGCTTCGTCCCGCCCGCCGACCATGCCACCTTCGACGAGTGGCGAGAGGCCACCCAGGCCTACCAGGCCACCGTGGTCAAGCACCACGTCGAGACCTTGCGCCGGCTCAAGTACCGCCCCAGCGGCGGCTTCTGCCTCTTCGCCTTCGCCGACGGCCACCCCGGCGTCACCTGGTCCGTGCTCGACCACGAACGTCGACCCAAGGCCGGCTTCCACGCCCTGGTCGACGCCTGCCGACCCGTCATCGTGGTGGCCGAACGTCTACCGGCGGCAGTGGCGCCGGGCGACCACCTCGCCCTCGACGTCCATGTCGTCAACGACCTTCGAGTGGCCCTCCGAGGCGCGGTGGTGGAGGCAAGGCTGTCGTGGCCGGGCGACGACCAGCGCTGGCAGTGGCAAGGCGACGTGGGGCCCGACGACTGCGTGCGGGTGGGCAC
>JAUJLZ010000051.1 GCA_030447125.1 Acidimicrobiales bacterium | reverse complement strand
TGATCAGCTCCCGGAGCAACCCCGGCTTCCAATGGCTCGACGCCAACGCGGCGCGGTTCGGCTTCTACAACCTGCCCAGCGAGCCCTGGCACTGGAGCATCAACGGCAACTGACACAGGCTCGCTTCGCTCGCCCAAGAACAGGGAGTGCCTTCGGCGGCGCTGCCCTTCTGTTCCGGCGGGGCGGGCAAGCTTCGCTTGCGCCCCGCCGGTCAGTCGCCTTCGTCGATGATCTCTCCGTCGCCGATCTCGTCCTCACCAGGGTCGTCGCCGCAGCCCGCGGTCACGCCGGTCACGAGGAGCAGGGCAACCAGCCCGGCAGCGGTGCGTCGTCTCATGGTCATGGTAGGCCTCCTGAGTGGTGGGGATCGCGTGGTCCGATCGTGGACGAACATAGCGGATCACCTGGCGCGGAGCTGGCGCCACGCCTGGCGGGCCTCGGGCAGGGCGACGGGCACCATGGCCAGGCTCGACCCGGCGGCGACCAGGCACCAGGTGCAGAAGCGCTTGTGCTTGGTCCCCTGCTCCAGCGCCAGGTACACGCCCGAGGCGGCGTCCAGTACGGTCTTGGCCGCCAGGGCCAGCGGGAGCCAGGGGCGGTCCTGGGCCCGGTCGCGTCCCCCCAGGCCCGCCAGGGCGAGGGTGGCGGCATAGCTGGCCATGCCCAATGCGGCGTCAGGCGTCTTGAGCAACTCGTAGGCCTCGCCGGAGGCGTCGACCCGATCCGAGTCCAGTCGGGGCAGCGGGGGCTCGGGGAGGTGGCGAAGCAGCCCGAACTGGTAGGCCGCCACCAGGCCCATCGAGCCCATGGCCCCCAGCGCCAAGCCGGCGATGCGGCGCCGGGCGTCGAGGGCAGGACCGGCTCCTCGGCGGAGGTCGTCGCTGAGGGCCTCGGCCGCACTGGAGGTATCCCGCCCGATCCCACCGGAGGCGCCGCGAACGGTGGCGGCCGGGGGGCCGGCGGGCGACGGACGTTTGGCCACGAGGCGACGCTTCCCCTCCCACTGCTCGGCCAAACCCGGCGACCAGTTAAGCCTGTCGCTCAGCGGGTAGCGGGTAGCGTGCACCGGTGCACGAGCGGGGGGTTCGAATGGCGTGGCTGGTGGGCGCCGGGCTGACCCTTGCGTCGTGTGCCAGCTCCGGAACGCCAGGAGCTGAGGCACCGCCGGTGGGTGCTGCTGCTCCCCCAGCCTCCGAAGCTCCCGTCGAGGCGGACCGGGCGGGTGGCTGCGTCCCGGCACCGATCGAGCAACGGGCCGCCCAGGTGCTCGTGGTCGGCCTGCCCGGCGCCACCGTCTCCTCGGACCCGCTGGTCGAAGAGATCCTCGAGGTGGGGGTGGGCGGCGTGCTCATCACCACCCCCAACGTGGTGTCCAGCGCCCAGGTCGGGCAGTTCGTGAGTGACCTGGAGGCGCTGGCCGCAGGTCCCATCGTGATCGCCAGCGGTGAGGAGTCGGGCCGCGTGCAGACCTTCCGCGCCATCACCGGTTCGACCCCGCCGGCCCGCACGCTGGCCGCCACCCGCTCCCCCGAGGAGGTGCGGGCCCTGGCCGAGGAGGTGGGCTCGGACCTGGCCGCCCTCGGCATCGACCTCGACCTCGCCCCCGTGGCCGACCTCGACGCTGGGCCCGTCGACGGCGTCATCGGTGACCGTTCCTTCTCGGCCGATGTCGACGTCGCCTCCCGCTACAGCCTGGCCTGGGCCCGAGGGCTGGCCGCGGCAGGCGTGGCCCCGACGGCCAAGCACTTCCCGGGCCACGGGCGGGTGCTCGAAGACAGCCACCTGGAGCTGCCCGTCGTCGACGCCTCGCTCGACGAGCTGCGCGAATCCGATCTGGTGCCCTTTGCCACCCTCATCGACGCCGGCGTGCCCGTGGTCATGCTCGACCACATCGCCTACACCAGCCTCGACCCCGACCTTCCTGCCAGCCTCTCGCCCCGGGCCTACGAGCTGCTGCGGGAGATGGGGTTCGAGGGTGTGGCCATCACCGACTCGGTGGGCATGGGGGCGGTGAACCTGCGTTGGTCGTTCCCCGAGTCGGCCGTGCTGGCCGTGGCCGCCGGCGCCGATGCAGTGCTGACCACCGACGGCAGCCAGGCCCGGGGCATGCGCGACGCCCTGGTCGAGGCCGTCCGTTCCGGCCAGATCCCCGAGGCCCGCCTCGACGAAGCCGCCGCCCGCATGGTGGCTCTCGCCGGGGGCGAGCCGCTGGCCGTGGCCTGCCAGACCGTCGACCTCCCCGAGCTCACCTCCGGCTGACCCGGGCCGTGGGAGAGATCAAGGGGGTGATCCTGGCCGGGGGGACAGGCAGCCGCCTCCACCCGCTGACCCGCATCACCAACAAGCACCTGCTGCCCATCTACGACCGGCCCATGGTGACCTACGCCGTGGAGGCCATGGTGGGCGCCGGGGTGGACGAGATCATGGTGGTGACCGGGGGCACCCACGCCGGGGAGTTCTTCCGCCTGCTCGGCAACGGGGAGGAGTACGGCGTCGACCGGCTCTTCTACGCCTACCAGGAACGTGCCGGAGGCATCGCCGAGGCCCTGGGCCTGACCGAGCGCTTCGCCAGGGGCGACAAGATCCTGGTCATGCTGGCCGACAACATCGTGGCCCGTTCCATCCGACCAACCGTCGAGGCCTTCTGCGCCCAGGAGCGGGGTGCGCGCATCCTGCTCACCCCCGTCGCCGACCCGACCCACCTCCGTCACCTGGGCGTCCCCGAGCTCGACGGTGACGGGCGGGTGATCCGGATCCTCGAGAAACCCGACCATCCGCCCAGCCGCTTCGCGGTCACCGGCTTCTACTTCTACGACAGCAGCGTGTTCGACGTCATCCCCACCCTGGTGCCCTCAGGTCGAGGCGAGCTGGAGATCACCGACGTGAACAACTGGTACGTGGATCAGGGCACCATGGAGCTCGACGTCCTCGAAGGGTTCTGGGGCGACGCCGGCGAATCGATCGACGCCTACTACGAGGTCAACGACTACGTGCGCAGCCACGGGGCCAACCACCGGGAGCCACCACCGGCCTGAGCCCCGGGGCCAGGGTCAGGTGGCCGTGGCGTCGTTGACGGTGGCCTCAGCCGCAGGTTCCGGTGCCTGCGTCGTCGTCGTCGTGGGAGCCTCGGTCGTCGTCGTCGTCGGCGGCGGCGGCTTGGTGGTGGTCGTGGCCGGCGGCCGTGTGGTCGTCGTGCGCCGTGGCTTCTCCGTGGTGGGCGCCGGTTCGTCTTCCTCCTCGACGACGTCTGTGGTGGTCGTCGTCGGGGCGAGCGTCGTGGTGGTCTCCTCGGGCAAGATGAGCGCCGGTGTCGGGGGCGGCTCGACCGGGGCGGTCGTGGTCGTGGTCGTGGTCGACGGGCTCACGGTCACATCGCTGATGGGGGTGGGTGCAGCCCCGCCGTAGGCGAGCGAGGCGATGAGCACGCCGACGAACCCGCTGGCCGCCGCCGTGGCGACGTAGTGGAGGCGGCGATCGGCGAGCATGAGCAACCACGATAGTGAGGGGCGGGGCGACAACCGTGGATGGTCCCCGAGCGGGCGACGAGTGCCGGGCTCGAGTGGCTGGAGGGGGATCAGGACAGCGGGCCCTCCTGGGCGGCGATCTCGACCGGCGGTCCCGGCGGCCCGATCGTCGTCGTGGTCGACACCGTGGTGGGAGACGTGGTGGTCGACACCGTGGTCGTCGGCTCGACCGTGCTGGTCGTGGTCGTGGGGGGCACGGTGGTGGTCGTCGGCGGGACCGTGGTCGGCAGAGGTGCGCTCGTGGTCGTGGTCGGGGGCCTGGTCGTCGTCGTCGGAGGCGCCGTGGTGGTGGTCGGCGGGCGTGTCGTCGTGGTCGGGGGCCTCGTGGTCGTCGTGGTCTGCGGGGCGGTCGGCCGGGTCGTCCGTCGAGGGGTGGTCGAGCCCGGCGGGGTGAGGCGAAAGCGGGCCGGGCGAGGGATGAGCACATCGGAGCGGGCCGGACCGGGTTCGATCGGCCGAAAGACCACCGACACGGGCCGCGGCTTCTCGACGGTCGGGGAAGGCCCGTCGGACTCGGCGGGATCTCCGGCGTCGGTGCCGGCCGTCGCCGTGATGGTCGAGGTGGTGGTCTGCTCGGGCACCGTGAAGAGGGGCAGGCTGGGCGGGGGGGAGGGACGAGAGGCCGTGGTGGTGGTGGTGGACGGACCGAGGACCACGTCGCCGGCGGGACCGGGGCCCGTTGGGCCATAGGTCACGGTGACGATGAACAGCCCGAGCAGGCCGCTGGCCACCGCCGTCACCAGGTAGTGGCGGCGACGGTGATTCAGGCGCATGGACCACAGACGATAGTGAGGTTGCGAAGGGACAGGTTAGCGGCGGGTGCCCGCCGCTGACGAACGCACGTTTGACTAGCATGGCCGCATGCGCTGGCAACTGGAGGACGGCGAGGCGGCCGAGGCGGGCAAGGCCACCCAGGCCGCCCTGTTCGACGCCGAGGCGGACGGTGCGGTGGTCGAGCGGCGACCGGGCCGGGGGGCGTTCCAGGGCATGGAGTTCCTTCACGTCCGGGCGGGCACGATCATCAACAGCCTGGGACCGTCATCGCCCCTTCCCTTCCGCCACACCATCAACGCCTACCGGGGCTGCAGCCACGCGTGCAGTTATTGCTTCGCCCGGCCGTCGCACGAGTGGCTGGAGCTCGACATCGACGAGGGCTTCGAGCGCCAGGTGGTGGTCAAGGTCAACGCCGTGGCCCGCCTGCGGATAGAGCTGGCGCCCCGGCGCTGGGCGGGGGAACCCATCGCCATGGGCACCAACACCGATCCCTACCAACGCTGCGAGGGCATCTACGGCCTGACCCGGGGGCTCGTCGAGGTGCTGTCCGAACGTCGCAACCCCTTTTCGATCCTGACCAAGTCCACCCTCGTGCTGCGCGACCTCGACTTGCTGGCCGAGGCCGGCCGGCGGACCGACGTCGGCGTCAACCTGTCGATCGGCACGCTGGACCCCGAGGTGTGGCAGGCCACGGAGCCGGGCACGCCGCATCCCCTTCGACGGGTCGAGGCGGTGGCTCGCCTGCGCGCCGCCGGCGTGCGCTGCGGCGTCCTGGTGGCACCGGTGCTCCCGGGGCTGTCCGACAGCGCCGCCCAACTCGAGGCGGTGGTGGCGGCGTGCACCGAGGCGGGGGCCTCGAGCATCTCGGGAGGCCAGGTGGCCTACCTGAAGCCCGGCACGCGGGAGGTGTTCTTCGCCCACCTGGCTCGCACCCACCCGCACCTGGTCGAACGCTATGACCAGCTCTACCAGGGCGTCTACGCGCCCATGGAGCTACGCCGGCAGGTACAACGCCGCCTGGGCGACGCCATCGACCGCCATCAGGGCCGCCGGGTCACCATCACCCGAGCTCGGGCCCCGCGGCCGGCGAAGCGGCCTCCCCGTCCCCCGGCTCGCCGCTCCCCAGCCCCGGCACCGGCGTCGGCGCAGCTCGACCTCGCCCTATGAGGTTGACTGGCATCATTGACCGTGCCCGAGCTCGATCCGCTCGTCCGCTTCCAGGAGTGGCTCGATGCCGTGGTGGCGGGCGGGGTGACCGAGCCGACGGCCATGGTGTTGGCCACCACCGATGGTGCCGGACGACCGTCGGCCCGGGCGGTGCTGCTCAAGGGGGTCGACCAGCGGGGCTTTCGCTTCTTCACCAACTACGGCAGTGCCAAGGCCGCTGACCTGGCGGCCAACCCGGCGTGCGCCCTGGCGTTCGTGTGGCCGGCCTTGGCCCGCCAGGTCCGGGTGCGAGGGAACGCCCAGCGGATCTCCACTCAGGAGTCAGCCGCCTACTTCGCCACCCGATCCCGGGGCAGTCGCCTCGGGGCCTGGGCCTCGCGCCAGAGCGAGGTCATCAGCGGCCGCGAGGTCCTCGACGGCCGGCTGGCCGAACTGGAAGCACGCTTCGCCGGCACTGACGAGATCCCCCTGCCGCCGTTCTGGGGCGGCTACGTCGTCGTGCCCGACACCATCGAGTTCTGGGAGGCCAGGCGTGACCGCCTCCACGACCGCCACCGCTACCGCCGGTCGTCTCCCACCGACCCCTGGGTGACCGAGCTCCTCTCACCCTGACGACTCCTTGCCACGACGGCATGGGCTCGCGCGGCACGTCGATGCTGGTCCCCTACGGTGCCCCCGGCGGCGAAGCAGGCAGCGAGGGCCGGGAGCACCGGGATTGAGCGGGTGGCGTTCTCGTCGAGGAGCGGGCCGTAGCCTGATCCGGTGGCGCCGTCATCAGGGATCAGAGGTGAGCACGTGATCGAGAGGGCCCTCATGCCCGCCGCCTTTTTCGGCCACGGCAACCCCATGAACGCCCTCGACCGCAACCGCTACACCGAGGCGTGGTGCGCCTTTGGTGCCGCCATCCCCCGACCCCGGGCCATCCTCGTCGTCTCCGCCCACTGGTACACCAACGCCACCGCGGTCACGGCCATGGCCCGACCTCGCACCATCCACGACTTCTACGGCTTCCCCGACGAGCTCTTCGCCGTCGAGTACCCGGCGCCCGGTGCCCCTGATGTGGCCGCCGAGGTGGCCGAGGTGGTCAAGCCGACGGGCGTGGGCCTCGACCACGACAGCTGGGGCATCGACCACGGGACCTGGTCGGTGCTGGTGCACGCCTTCCCCGACGCCGACATCCCCGTGGTCCAGCTCTCGATCAACGCCCTCAAGCCCTTCAGCTACCACGTCGATCTGGGGGCCAGGCTCGCCCCCCTGCGGGACCAGGGCGTCCTCATCGTCGGGAGCGGCAACGTCGTCCACAACCTCGGGTGCATCGACTGGGCCCAGCCGGACTCGGGGTTCGACTGGACCCGGCGCTTCGACGACGCCGCCCGCGAGACCATGGCCGCGGCGCCCGAGGACGTGGAGCGACTCGCCCACCACGACGCTTTCGCCCGGGCCGCGCCCACCCCCGACCACTTCATCCCCCTGCTCTACCTGGCCGGCCTGGCCTCGGCCGCCGAGGGAGCGGCCGAGGTGCTGGTCGACGGCTATGCCATGGGCTCGCTGTCGATGACGTCGTTCAGCCTGGGCGCCGACTGCCCCGTCGAGGGCGGCGAGACCGACGGTTCCCCCGAGCTGCCCCGACTCCCCGGAGACGAGACCAACGTCTGAGGGCTGGTCCTCACGATCGGGCAGCTCGGCGTTCCCCCCCCGGCATGGAGAACGAACGCCGGGAGGGCGGGCGGGAACAGGAAGCCGAGGAAGAACATGACCACGGGCATCCCGGCCTCCACGACCCGGCGGGACCGTGGGGACATGAACGCCGCGTCTTCGGCGGTGAAGACCAGACCTTGCCGCTGCTTCGACCGGATGCACAGCGCCCCGCACAGTCCCGAGGCCAGGCACCACAGGGCCAAACCGACACCGAGGACCCACTCCAGCGGCGTCACGAGGAGACGCAGCGGTCGGTTCCTTCTCGCCTCCGCGCACAGACCGACCGTACCCACCAGGGCCGAACCGTTCAGGACGCGGTGGGGCGGTCCCAGCGGGCGGTGAAGAGATCGGTCCAGGTCACCCGGGCCGGGCGGGCGGCGGCGATGATCCGGTACCGAGCCAGGGTGGCGTTGCTGGCCGAGCCCCGACGTTCGCCGTCGACCCAGATGTCGAGGCCGCGTCCGACGGGGATGATGCTGGCCCAGACCTGGGGGGGCGGCTCGCCGTCGAGACCGGCGCCCTGGAGGGCCTGGATGCTCCCGGTGTTGATGAGCCGCTGCATGAGCGCCGCCATCTCGGCGTCGCTGGCCTTGCCCGACTGGTACCGGGCGAGCGACTCGGCCACGTCCCGCTCCGACTGATGGTCTGCTCCTGGACGGTCGCGGCCCCGCCTGGTCTCGGCCACCTCAGGCCACCTCGGGGAGCACCTGGTCGGCGATCAGGGCCAAGTGGTCGAGGTCGGAGAGATCGAGGACCTGGAGGTAGACCCGTTGGGCACCGGCGTCGCCGTAGCGACCCAGGGTCTCGACCACCTCGGCGGGCCGTCCGGCCGCCCCGTTGGCCCGCAGCTCCCCTGGCTCACGGCCGATGGCGGCCGCCCGGCGAGCGACCTCGTCGTCGTCGCTCCCGCAGCACGCCACCAGGGCCACGGACCACACCATCGACACCGGGTCCCGGTCGATGGCCTCACAGGCCCGGGAGACCCGCTCGCGCTGGGTGACGAAGTCGCCCACGGGGGCGAAGGGCAGGTTGAACTCGGCGGCGAAGCGGGCGGCGAGGGCCGGGGTGCGAGACGGGCCCTTTCCGCCGATGATGACCGGCGGATGGGGCCGCTGGCGGGGCTTGGGCAGGGCCGGGGAGTCGGTGACCGGGTAGTGGCGCCCCGGGTAGGAGAACCGCTCCCCCGCCGGCGTCGACCACAGCCCGGTGACGACGGCGAGCTGTTCGGCCAGACGGTCGAAGCGCTCGGCCACCGGGGGGAAGGGGATGGCGTAGGCGGCGTGCTCCTCCTCGTACCACCCCGCACCCAGCCCCAGCTCGACGCGCCCGCCGCTCATCTCATCGACCTGGGCCACGGCGATGGCCAGCGGCCCGGGATGGCGGAACGTGGCCGCGGTCATGAGCGTGCCTAGGCGCACCCGCTCGGTCTCGCGGGCCAGGGCGGCCAGGGTGATCCAGGCGTCGGTGGGGCCCGGGTCGCCGGCGGCGTCGCCCATCTTCAGGTAGTGGTCGGAGCGGAAGAACCCGTCGAACCCCCCCGCCTCGGTGGCCCGGGCCACGGCTAGCAGGTCGTCGTAGGTGGCGCCCTGCTGGGGCTCGGTGAAGATGCGCAGGTCCATGGTCCGTTCTAGCCCTCGCTGCGGTCGCCGCTGGCCACGGGCTCGGGGACGGGCGAGCGTCGCGCCGCCACCACGACCAGGACCGCCAGCGCCACCAACGCGGCCATGGCCAGCCCCAGTGCGGTCCCGCCCCGGGCGAGCCACGTGGTGGCCGAGGACGACCAGTCGCCCACGGCATCAACCGGGCTGAGGGCCGAGGGGTTGGTGGGGTCCATGGCGTAGACGCCGTAGTACAACAGGTAGGCCCCCACGGCCACGAGCAGCCCACCGGCCACCCGGTGGGCGTAGCGCAGGGCGTGGCGCAGGCGGCGGATCATCGACTCCCGGGCCAGGGCCAGCGCAACAGAGACGGCGAGGAGGACCAGGCTCATGCCCAGCCCGTAGGCCACAAAGGCCAGGAGACCCGACATCGAGTTGGACCGCTCGGTCGTGCCGGCCACGACGGTGAGAAAGACGGGAAGCGTGCACGACAGCGAGGCGATGGCGTAGGAGACACCGAAGAGCACCATGGAGCCGAACCGGCGGCTCTCGCCCCCCCGATCGAGGCGGGGCAGGGCCAGCGTGATGCGCCGGCCGAAGAGCATGCCCACCCCGAGGGCCACCAGGACCGCGCCGATCACCAGGGTGAGCCAGGGCATGGCCCGGTAGATCCAGGTCACACCGGCGTTGATGGGGATGCCGAGGACGGAGAACACGGCCAGGAACCCGAGGGACACCGCCCCGGCCGCCACCAGCGCCCGCGGCACCCGACCGTTGCCGTCGGCCTCGGCGTCGTCGACCCCGATGAAGTACGACAGGTAGGCCGGCAGCATGGGGAAGCCGCACGGGTTGACCGTGGCCACCAAGCCGGCAGTGAAGGCGTAGGCCAGGGGGGCGTCGATCATCAGCCGGTCAACTCGTCAACTCGTCAACTCGCCGGCGCAGCTCGTCGGCCGACAGCTCTCCGGCGGCCATGTCGATCACCCGACCCTCGGGCGACACGAAGTAGGTCGAGGGCATGACCACCACGCCCAGGGCGGCGGCCAGGTCGCCCCCGGGGTCCCGGAAGACGTCGTAGGTCACCCCGGTCCGCTCGACCAGGGCCTGGGCGTCGCCGACTTGATCCCGCAGGTTCACACCCACAAAGGCGACCTGGTCGCCCCACTCCTGGTGCACGGCCTCGAAGGCGGGCATCTCGGCGGCGCAGGGCACGCACCAGGAGGCAAAGAAGTTGACCACCATCGGGGTGCCCCGGTAGTCGGCGAAGGAGCCCAGCCCCCCTCCCAGGCGGCTGAAGTTCTCCGAGGGTAGTACCTCGCCGGTGGCGTCCTCGCCGACGAGGCCCTGGGCGGGATCCTGGTCGTCGCCGGAGAACTCGAGCTCGACCTCGGGGACGGGTGGGCCGGCGTCCTCGCCGGCCGGGGCGAGGAGCACGGCCGTCACTACGGCTGCGGCCAGCGCAGCGGCGGCCGCCAGGGTGCCGAGGACCAGGGGATGGTGGCGCCGTTGGCGCCGATCGTGGCCCGGGGGCGGGGGGGTCTCCTGGGCGGGCATCGTGTCGATGCCGCCGAGGATATCCC
>JAUJLZ010000295.1 GCA_030447125.1 Acidimicrobiales bacterium | reverse complement strand
AGAGCCCCTTGGATGCTGGCGCGAGGGGTACGGGTGCCGAGGATCTAGTCGTGGGCAGTGCCTTCTGAGGCGACCTCGAGGTTGGCCGAGCCACGCCCCAGCCGAGCGGAGCGGCCAGTCCCACGCGCTGGTCCGGGCACCCTGGTGGTGCCCCCGACCCGGGTGAGCCCCGCGCCCGATCAGGCCTGCCGCTCGGCCTCGCCGCCGGCGCCGGCGTAGATCCGCCGCACCACGGCGTCGATGGCGGTCTCCTCCACGGCCAGGTCGCGTACCGCCGCCTGCTCGCTCACCCGGGCCAGCAGCCGGGCCGCGGTCAGCTGGCCGTCCGGCCGGAACCGCAGCCACTGCCGGGGTCCCGCCACCCGGACCACCTCGGCCCCGTCCACCAGCAGCGGCGGGCCCGGCTCGACCAGGTCGACCACCAGCGTGCGCTCGCCCCCGTAGCGCGACCTGATGGCCTCCACTGAGCCGTCCTCGATGACCTGGCCCCGGTCGATCACCAGCAGCCGCCCGCACAGCCGCTCCACGTCGACCAGGTCGTGGGTGGTGAGCAGCACCGTCGTCCCTTGCTCCTGGTTGCGCTCGAGCAGGAAGCTGCGCACCGCTTCCTTGGCCACCAGGTCCAGGCCGATGGTGGGCTCGTCGAGGAAGAGGATCTCTGGGTCGTGCAGCAGGGCGGCGGCCAGCTCGCCCCGCATGCGCTGGCCCAGCGAGAGCTGGCGCACTGGGGTGTCGAGGAACGCCCCGAGCTCGAGCAGCTCGGTGCAGGCGGCCACGTTGGCCACGTGGCGGGCGGCGGGCACTCGGTAGATGTGGCGCAGCAAGGCGAAGGAGTCGCGCAGCGGGAGGTCCCACCAGAGCTGGGTGCGCTGGCCGAAGACGACGCCGATGCGCCGGGCCACGTCGGTGCGGGCCCGGCTGGGGTCGAGGCCGGCCACCCGCAGCGAGCCGGCCGAGGGTGTCAGGATCCCGATGAGCATCTTCACGGTGGTGGACTTGCCCGCCCCATTGGGGCCGATGTAGCCCACCATCGACCCCTCATCCACGGCGAAGGAGACGTGGTCGACGGCCCGCACCACCCTTCGCTCCCGGCGCAGCCGGCCGGCCCGAGCCCGCACCACGAAGGTCTTGGAGATGTCGTGGACCTCGATGAGCGGCGCCGGCGAGGGGCCCACGTCAACTCCCCGTGCTGCGGTAGTGGCGGACAGCGAGGCGCCAGACGGCTCCGGCGGCGGCCACCAGGCCGGCCGCCACCGCCGGCGCCGCCCACCCGATCCCGGGAGGCAGGCCCAGTGGCAGCGGCTTGCCCAGCACCTCGGCGGCGGGCAGGTAGGACACGAAGGCCAGCGGGACCACGAAGACCACGAGGCGGCGCACGGCGCCGGCGAACAGGTCCAGGGGATAGCTGGAGAGGGTGTTGCCGCCGTAGGTGAAGGCGTTGGCGATCTCCTGGGTCTCGACCGTCCAGAAGGCCACCGAGGAGGTGAGCACCCAGATGGCGCCGTAGATGGCCACCCCGGAGGCCAGCGTCACCGGGACGAGGAGCACCCGGCCAGGCGTCCAGTCGATGTCGAGGGCGGCGAGGCTGATGACCAGCACGACGGCCGGCTGAAGACAGCGACCGACCCGTCGCAAGGCGAACTCCATGGCCGAGAGCTGGAGGAGGGTGCCCACCGGACGAACGAGGAACTGGTCGAAGGTACCGGCCTTGATGTGCCTCGAGGCGGCTTCGGCCTGGCTGACGAACATGTCGGCGACGCCAAAGGCCAAGCTGGACAGCGCGTAGAGCAGGGCCACCTCGAGCAGCGTCCAGCCGGCCAGGGCGCCGACATGGCCGAAGATGACGGCGATGCCGGCCAGGTCGGCGACCGTGACCAGCACCTGGCCACCGAGCAGGAGCAGGAACGAGGTGCGGTACTGGAGGTCGGCGCGCAGCCTGGCCCCCAGCAGGCGCCGGTAGATCGCAACGGTGGCGGTGGTGTCAACCACCTTGGACCACCACCCGGTGCGTGGCCCGGGCGAGCACGAGCCGCCCCAGAGCGACGAGGCCGAACAGCCAGCCGGCCTGGACGGCGAGGACGGCGAGGACGGCGCCGGCCCGGTGATGGCCCAGGAACACCTCGACGGGGAGCTGCATCATCGAGGCGAACGGCAGAGCCCTGGCCACGGCCTCCAGCCAGGTCGGGAACAGCACTATCGGCAGGTACGTGCCTGAGAAGAACATTGCCGTGATCCAGGCCAGCTGGTGGGGACCGCGCACGTCGAGCAGCCAGAAGGCGCTCGACTGGACGATGAACCCGTAGGCGCCGGCCACGCCCACCGCCAACGTGACGGAGACGAGGAAGGCCACGGCCACGGCGACGTCCGGCGGTGTCTGGAGGTCGAACACCAGGGCGCCCAGCAGGAAGATCGGCACGCCCCGGAAGACGAAGAAGAACGGTGCCTTGCCGTAGTGGACGGCGAGCCACCAGGCCTGGAAGTCGTACGGCCGGCACAGGTCGACGGCGACGTCGCCGGTGCGGA
Source organism: Acidimicrobiales bacterium (assembly GCA_030447125.1). Next base: position 323 of record JAUJLZ010000295.1, on the reverse strand, counting down.
TGCGCTCCGCCATCTCCAGGTTCCCGAAGGCGCCCACCACGAGGAGCAGGCCTTGGGTGACGAAGGTGAAGGTCACCGCATCGCTGGCGTCGAAGCCGCCGATCGTCTCGCCCTCGGCGAACACGGCCAGCAGCACGTAGGCCAGGATGAACCCGAACACGGTGTTGGTGACCACCCCGGCGAAGGTGGCCCAACGGTAGGTCGTGGCGCGCCGGAAGGCGGAGCGAGCCACCTCCAGGTACAGCCGCATGACCCTCCGTCCTCGGGCGCGCCAACAGGCCGCCGAAAGCGGCGACCGGGAGGCGGCAGACTAGTGCGCTTCG
>JAUJLZ010000050.1:5025-10389 GCA_030447125.1 Acidimicrobiales bacterium | reverse complement strand
CCCCACCCCGGCAACGACGCTGGTCTTCGACGAGGTCGACGCCGGCGTCGGGGGGGAGGCGGCCCTGGCCGTCGGTCGCTCGCTCGCCGCCCTGGGCGCTGAGTTCCAGGTCATGGTCGTGACCCACCTGCCCCAGGTGGCCGCCTTCGCCGATGCGCAGGTGGCCGTGGCCAAGGGCGACGAGGGCGGGCGCACCGTGGCCACCGCCCGCGTGCTCGACGGCGACAGCCGGGTGGTCGAGATGTCGCGCATGCTCTCGGGACAACCGACCAGCGACGCCGCCCAGGGCCACGCCGCCGAGCTGCTGGCGGTGGCTGCCCGGGAGCGCCGCGAACGGTCTGGGGCGGCTGCGGGTGCCGGCGCTGGTGGCCCGCTCCGGTGACCGCCATCGGCGCCCATGCCGTGGTCAGGGGCCCAGCCCGCGTGAGCCGGCGCACCAAGGACCTGATCACCAGGCTCCGCCCGGGCGACGTCGCCGTCATCGACCACCTCGACCTCGACCGGGTCGCAGCCGAGGGTTTGGTCCTGGCCCGGCCCGCCGCGGTGATCAACGCCGCCCGCTCGATCTCGGGTCGCTACCCCAACGTTGGCCCGCTCCTGATCGCCGCCGCCAACATCCCCCTGGTCGACAACGTGGGGGGCGACGTCATGGAGGCCGTCGCCGACGGGATCGAGGTCCGCATCGAAGGCGGCACCGTGTCCGCGCCGGGATGGTCGGGTCGGGGCACCCGCCAGTGCATCGACAGCTTGGAGCGCTCGATCGAGGCATCGAGGGAATCGGTGGGCGACGAGCTCGACCGCTTCGCCACCAACACCCTCGAGCACCTGCGCGACGAGCACCGCCTGCTCTTCGCCCCCCTCACGGTTCCCCCCACGGGTGTCGAGCTGGCCGGCCGTCACGTCCTGGTGGTGGTCCGGGGCCACGACTACCGAGACGACCTGGCCGCGCTCCACCGGGGGGGCTACATCAAAGAGATCCGTCCGGTGCTCGTGGCCGTCGACGGCGGGGCCGATGCCCTGCTCGAGATGGGTCGCACTCCTGACATCGTCATCGGTGACATGGACTCGGTCTCCGAACGGGCCTTGCGCTGCGGGGCGGCGCTGGTCGTGCACGCCTATGCCGGCGGGGAGGCGCCCGGAGCCGAGCGCCTGGCGCGCCTGGGCCTCGAACACACCTGCTTCGAGGCCCCAGGCACCAGCGAGGACGTCGCCCTGCTGTTGGCCTACGAGGGCGGCGCCGAGATGATCGTGGCCGTGGGCACCCACAGCTCGATGACCGACTTCCTCGACAAGGGGCGGGCGGGCATGGCCTCCACCGTTCTCGTGCGCATGAAGGTGGGGTCCCGCCTGGTCGATGCCAAGGGCGTGGGTCGGCTGTACCACTCCCGCGTGCGCAAGGCCGACCTCCTGGCCCTGGTGGTCGCCGCCTTGTGCGTGCTCGTCGTGGTCACGGCCGTGAGCCAACCTGCGCAGCTGTTCCTCGAGAACGTGTGGAACGTGCTTCGGCTGGGCTGAGCCGGGCCACCTCTCCCATGATCAACTTCCGCTACCACCTCATCTCCCTGGTCGCCGTTTTCCTCGCCCTCGCCGTGGGCGTGGTGATGGGCTCGGCCGTGATCGACAAGGCCGTGGTCGAGACCTTGGAGGACCAGCAGCGCGGCATCGCTGGCCGTGTCGACGAGGCCCTGGCCGAGAACGAAGCCCTGCGGGGCCGGCTGGCCGAGGTCGACGCTCGCACGCAACGGCTGGCCGACGAGGCCGCCCCCCGGCTCCTGGCCGACCGCTTGGCCGAGGTGCCGGTGTTGGTGCTGGCCACGCGGGGCGTGGCTCCCGAGGCCGTCGATGCCGCCGTGGCCCTGCTCGACACCGCCGGTGCCGAGCACGAGGGCACGCTGTGGTTCACCGAGCGCCTGGCGCTGGACAGCGACGAGGAGCGGCGCGACATGGCTCGAGCACTCGGGCGCGGCGAGGGGCTGGCCGCCCCGGTGCTGCGGGCCATGGCGGTCGACGAGCTGGCCGAGGCCTTGACCCCGAGCGCGCCGCCCGACGAGGAGGGTCGGGGTGGAGCTCGGATCGACGGCGAGACGGGAGTGGCGCCGGAGGACGCGGTGTCGGAGCTGCGCGACGCCGGCTTCGTCGACTTCGACCCGCCCGAGGGCGCCGAGCAACAGACGACCGGCTTGGCCGTGCCTGGGATGCGGGTGTTGTTCGTGACCGGCCCGGGCGCCGTGCTCGGCGACGCCCAGTGGGCCCGGCCCCTCGTCGAGGCGCTGGTGGGCGAGGCTCCCGATCCCCCGGCCGTGCCCCTGTTGGTGGCCGAGTCCTCTGCGGCCGAGTCCTCTGCCCCAGGGGTGGACCAACAGGCCGGGCTCAGCGCTGCCCTGCGGGGCGACGACGAGCTGTCGATCCGGCTGTCGACGGTGAACCGCATCGACGACTTCGCCGGCCAGCTCGCCGTCGTCCTGGCCCTCCAGGACCTGGGGGAGGGACGGGTCGGCCACTACGGACGCGACGCCCAGCGCCTCATCCCTGCGCCGGCCGAATGACGGCCGGGGTGGCCGGGGGAGTGGCTCGCCGGCCCGACCTGGCTCGGGCCACGGCGGGGATGGCGTTGCTCACGCTGGCCTCGCGCCTCACCGGCCTGGTGCGGGTGCTGGTGGTGGCGGCCGTGCTCGGGACCACGTTCTTGGGCAACACCTTCCAGTCGGCCAACAGCGTGTCCAACCTCGTCTTCGAGCTCTTCGCCGCCGGCGCCCTCCAGGCGGCCATGATCCCCACCCTGGTCGAGCTGTTCGCCCGCAACGACGACACCGAGGCCGGCCACGTCGCCGGCTCGCTGTTGGGTCTGGGGATCGCCGTCTTGGCCACGGTGGCGGCGGCGGGGATGGTGGCGGCGCCGTGGGTGATGCGGGTGCTCGTGGCCGGGGTGGAGTCGGCCGAGGTTCGGGAGGCCCAGATCCGCCTGGGCACGGTGTTGTTGTGGTTCTTCCTGCCCCAGGTGGTCCTCTACGCCGCCGGTGCTGTGGCCACGGGAGTGCTCAACGCCAAGGGCCGCTTCGCCCTGCCCGTGGCCGCTCCCATCGCCAACAACGTGGTCGTGGTGGGCGCGTGCTGGCTCTTCTGGCGGTTGCGGGACGGATCGCCCCCGGGCCTCGACCTCACCCCAGCCCAGACGGCGGTGCTCGGGGTGGGGACCACGCTCGGCGTCCTCGCCCTGTCGGCCATCCCCCTGGTGGCCGTCGTGCGCAGCGGGTTCGACCTGCGCCCCCGGCTCGACCTCGCCCATCCGGGCGTGCGCCGGGTGCTGCGCCGGGGCGGGTGGGCGGCGCTGTTCCTCGTCGCCACCCAGGCACTGCTGGCCGTGGTCCTGGTGCTGGCCAACGGGGTGGAGGGCGGGGTGGTCGTCTACCTGGTGGCCTACACCTTGTTCCTCGTCCCCTACGCCCTGTTCGCCATGCCCGTGCTCACGGCGCTCTTCCCGTCGTTGGCCCGTTGCGCCGCCCTCGGAGACACGGCCCGCTACGCCCAGGGCCTGGGCGCCGGGCTGGCCGCCATCGGCTTGTTGTTGCTGCCCGCCGCCGCCGCCCTGGCCGCGCTCGCCGGACCGCTGGCCCGGGTGTTGTTGTTCGGGGAGAGCGCCAGCGCAGTGGCCCCGGTGGCCGCGGCCCTGGCTGCCTTCGCACCCGGGCTGTTCGGCTACGGCGCGTTCGTCTTCCTCGCCCGCACGCTCGACGCCCGCGGCGACACCCGTACCGGCGCCTTGGTCCACCTGGGCGTCGTGGCCGCCGCCGCCGTGGCCATGGTGGCCCTGGCCACGGGGGTCGAAGGCCCTGGTCGGGTGGCCGTGCTGGCGGCCGTGCACTCCGTGGCCTACCTCGTTGGCGCGCTCGTGCTCGGTCTCCGGGTGGGGGCCACCCTGGGCGACGACCGGCCGGCCGTCGCCCGGCCGCTGGTGATCGAAGCCGCCGCCGCGGCCTGCGCCGGGGCGGCGATGTGGGGGGCCCAACAACCCTTCCAACCCGCCGGGCGGGCGAGCGAGGCGGCCCTCGTGGCTGGTGTCGGCATCGTGGGCGTCGCCGTCTACGTCGCGGTCCGGGCCGTCCTCGGTGGTGCGGCTGCGTCCCAGGTCGTGATCGGTCTGCGCCAGGCCGGGCTACCCGATGGCTGAGGGGCGCGTGTTGCAACTCCTCGGGCCGTCGACGGGGGGCATCCGCCGCCACGTGGTCCACCTGTCGTCGGGCCTGTCCGCCCAGGGCTGGGACGTCGAGGTGGCTGGTCCGAGCGGGGTGCTCGAGGGCCTGGCGCCACTCGACCACGTGGTCGACGTGCCCGCCTCTGTCGACCCGCGTGCCCTGGTGTCGTCGCGTCGAGCCCTGCGCCGGTTGACGGTCGGGTTCGACCTGCTCCACGCCCACGGCCTGAAGGCGGGGTGGCTGGCTGCGTCCCTGCGGCCCCGTCCGCCGCTCGTGGTGACCGTGCACAACCTGGTGCTGTCCGAGGTGGCGGGGGGACGGGCCGCCTCGGTCCTGCTGGCCCTGGAGGCCGCCCTGCCCGCCCGGGCCGACGTGGTCATCGCCGTCTCCGCCGAGATCGCCCGCCGCTTTGCCGGAGCCAGCGGCGCAGGGCGGATCAGGGTGGTGGCGCCGACGAGTCCCCTCAGCGCGGCCGAGCGGTCCCCCGACGAGGTGCGAGACGGCCTGGGGATCGCACCAGGTCAGCGCCTGATCGTGAGCGTCGGTCGCCTGCACGCCCAGAAGGGGTTCGATCTCCTCGTCGAGGCCATGGCCGAGGTGCACCGGCGACGACCCGAGGCTCGCCTGGTCATCGTGGGCAAGGGGCCCGCGGAGGGCGAGATACGCCGGCAGGTGTCGGCGCTGGGTCTCGAGGACACCATCGTCCTGGCCGGCGCCCGTGCCTGCGCCGCCGACGAGCTGGCCGCAGCCGACGTGGTGGTGCTGGCCTCGCGCTGGGAGGGCTGGCCCCTTGTGGTGGCCGAGGCCGTGTCCCTGGGGACGCCCGTCGTGGCCACGGCCGTGGGCGGCGTGACCGATGTGATCGTCGACGGGGTGACGGGCCGACTGGTTGCTCCCGGGGACCCCGCCGCCCTGGCCGGGGCCATCGACGCCACCCTGGCCGACCCGGAGCGTGCCCGGCGCGGCGCGGATGCCGCCCGTCGCCGGCTCGAGAGCCGCTACCCGCCCGGCGCCCTGGTGGGAGCGGTCGAGGCCGCCTACGAAGCCGCCATGAGGGCCGCCCGGGAGCGCGGGTGAGGAGGGCGCAGGGCGTCCTGGCTCTCGCCGTGGTCCTCGTGGTCGCCCTCGGTCTGGTCGCTCCAGGGGTGGGGGCGGGGGCGCAGGACCTGGC
>JAUJLZ010000050.1:0-4925 GCA_030447125.1 Acidimicrobiales bacterium | reverse complement strand
GCCGACGCCGACGCCGACAAGGTGCTGATCGTCAGCGTGCCCGCCCTCGACTGGGGGTTGGTCCACGAAGAGCAGCCGCCGGCGTTGATCGGGCTCCTCGAGCGCAGTGCCGTGGCCTCGCTCTCGGTGCGCACGGTCGGCCCGGCCACGTCGTTGGCCGAGGGCTACGCCACCGTGGGCGCCGGCTCCCGGGCGGGCGGGGGTGACGAGGGCGTCCTGGTGTCGCCCGGCCAGGTCTCGCCCCCCGTGGTGGCCGACGTCGACGAGGTGCTGGAAGCCAACCGGACGCTCGGGTACGGGGCCGAGCCGGGGGCCCTGGGCCGGGTCCTGGCCGCGTCCGGACGCCGGGCTGCGGTGGTGGCCAACGCCGACGTCTTCGGTCCGGGCGGTGAGCGCCGGCTCCACCGGGAGGCGGCCCTGGCCCTGATGGACCCGCAGGGGAAGGTCGACGCCGGCACCGTCGGCCCCGAGCTCACCTTCGAGGACCCGAGCGTGGTGGGCGGTCTGCGAGCCGACGTCGAGGCCACCCGCGCCGCCTTCTCGGCCGCTTGGTCGACGGCCGACGTGGTCCTGTTGGAAGCGAGCGATCTGGCCCGGGCCGACCTGGCCGCCGACCCGGCCGCCGGCATGGCGGGTGAGGCGGGTGAATCCGGCGATGGCGCCCGGCGCCAGGCGCTCTCCCGAGCCGACACCCTGCTCGGCTCCGTCCTCGACCAGGTCGACCTCAACCGGCACGCGGTCGTGGTGATGGCCCCGGTGTCGGGTCAGGTGGGCCGGGACGGGGTCACGGTCTTCGCCGTCGCCGGTCCCGGGGTGACCCCCGGCCTGGCCACCAGCGCCAGCACGAACCGCCTCGGCTACGTGAGCCTGACCGACGTCGCCCCCACGGTGCTCACCTCGCTCGGCCAGGCGGTGCCGGCGTCGATGATCGGGGCGCCGGTGAACGGTGACGGGCGTGGCCAGGCGGGCTCGTCCGCTTTCGAGGAGCTGGCCGTGGTCGGCGACGTGGCGAGTTTTCGGGACGAGGCGACCGGCCCCGTCAGCGTGGCCTTCGTCGTCTTCCAACTGCTCACCTTCGCCCTGGCCGCCGCCGCCCTGGCCTGGTGGCCCCGCCTGGTTCCGGTGGTGGCCTTCTTGGCCCTGATGACCCTGGCCCTGCCCTCGCTCACGTTCCTCTCCGGCCTGGTCCGCTACGACCGGCTGGGCGTGGTGGGCTACGTGCTGGCCCTCTTCGCCGGCGGAGCCATCCTGGCTGCGACGGCCCTGGCCCTGGCCCGGGCCACCGCCGCCCGCACCGGTGCCGCCCGGCCCCTCGTCGCCCCGCTGCTGTTGGTGGGGCTCACCCTGGCGGTGCTGGTGGGCGACATCCTGGTCGGCGGCCCCCTCCAGCTCAACACCGTCTTGGGCTACTCGCCCATCGTGGCCGGGCGCTTCACCGGCTACGGCAACCTGGCCTTCGCCCTGGTCTCCATGGCCGCGCTGGTGGTGGTCACTGGTGGCTGGGCCGTGGCCGCGCTGATCCAGGGCACCCGGATCCCCCGCCCCCGGGTGGCCTGGTTGGCCGGGGTGGCGGTCGTGCTGGCCGTGGTGGTGGTGGCCGACGGCCACCCCGAGCTGGGGACCGATGTCGGCGGCGTGCTGGCCCTGGTACCCGCCGCCCTGGTCGTCGTCTTCCTGCTCGGGGGGGCCCGGGTGCGCCTTGGCCACGCCCTCGCCATCACCGCTGCCACCGTCGCCGTGGTGGCCGGCTTCGCCGCGGTCGACCTGGCCCGCCCGGTCGCTGAGCGCACCCACGTGGGCCGCTTCGCCGCTCAGGTGCTCGACGGCGGTGATGGCGTGGCCCTGGTCATCGAGCGCAAGATCGACGCCAACCTGTCGTTGTTGTCCTCCTCGGTCTGGACCCTGGTCATCCCCGTGGCCCTGGCCTTCTTCGTGTTCCTGGTCCGGCGCCGGCGGGGCTTCCTGCGCCGCCTCGAAGCCGAGGTGCCCGGGTTGCGGGCGTGCCTGGTGGCCGCCCTGGTGCTGGCCGTGCTCGGGGGCGCGCTGAACGATTCAGGGGTGGCGGTGCCGGCCATGATGCTGGCGGTGCTGCTGCCCTACCTGACCGTGCTCGCCGTGCGCCCCCCGTCCTCGCTGCCCAGACCGTGAGCGCACCGGTTGTACCGCCGGAGGCGGCGGTGGCGGCGGTGGCCGTGGTGGTGCCGGCCCACAACGAGGCCGACCGCCTGGCCGCCACCGTCACCGCTGCCCGCCGCCTCCCCCTGGTGGACCTCGTGGTCGTGGTCGACGACGGGTCGACCGACCCCACCGCCGAGGTTGCCCGAACGTCGGGCGCCACGCTGGGCGGACATCGCCACCGGCGGGGCAAGGCCGCAGCCATGGAGACCGGCGCAGCGCTGGTGGCCCAAGCCGACCGCCGGGACGCACGGCTGGCACCTCGGCTCCTCCTCTTCCTCGACGCCGACCTGCAGGACAGTGCCGCCAACGCCGCTCCTCTCATCGATCCCGTCGCCACCGGTCGGGCTGACATGACCATCGCCCTCCTCCCCCCCTCGGCCACTCGGGGAGGTGGCCGCGGCTTCGTCGTGGGCCTGGCCCGGCGGGGGATCGAGCAACGCACCGGCTGGACACCCAGCCAGCCCCTTTCGGGTCAGCGCTGCCTCACCCGGTCGGCCTTCGACCGCCTTCGTCCGTTGGCCCGGGGCTTCGGGGTGGAGACCGCCCTCACCGTCGACGCCCTCGTGCAGGGCCTGCGGGTGGTCGAGGTGGAGGTCGATCTGGCTCACCGGGTGACGGGTCGGGACTGGCGTTCGCAGCTCCACCGCGTGCGCCAGTACGTCGACGTCGCCGCCGCCCTCGCCGTGCGCGGCCAGAGGCGGTTGACGTGAGGTGGTAGGGGGGCGGGCGCACGTGGTGCGCGGGCTTGTGCTGGCGGCCCTGACCGCGGCCTCCGCCCTGGTCCGCCTGGGCGGGCGCGACGTCTCGCTGTGGGTCGACGAGGGCATCAGCGTGGGCATCGCCTCCCATCCGCTCGCCGAGATCCCCGCCGTCCTGGCCCAGGACGGCTCGCCTCCCCTGTACTACCTGCTCCTGCACGTGTGGATCCAGGTGTTCGGTTCCTCGGCCGGGGCGTTGCGCGCCCTCTCGCTGGTCTTCGCCCTGGCCGTGGTCCCGGTGGCCTTCTGGGCGGGCCGGCGCCTGCTGTCGGACCGGGCCGGCTGGATCGCCGCCATCCTGGCCGCCGCCGTGCCCTACCTCAGCGTGCAGAGCCGTGAGGCCCGGATGTACAGCCTGTTGGTGCTGGTCGGCCTCATCGCCGTGACCACCTTCCTCGGTACGTTCGCCTTCGGTCGGCGTGGCTCGCTGCCGGGCTTCGTGCTCAGCCTGACCGCCGTGCTGTACACCCACCACTGGGGCCTGTTCCTGGCCCTGGGCCTGGCCGTGGCCGCCGCGTGGTGCGCGGTCGGCGCCGGCGCCGGTGGCACCCGTCGGCGCGTCACCGCGGACGCGGTGATGGCCTTCGGAGCCGTTGCCGTGCTGTACGCCCCCTGGGTCTCGACCCTGCTCGGCCAGCTCGGGGAGACGGGAGCACCATGGTCGCGCCGGCCCACGCCGGGAGACGCGCTCTACGCCGTCGGTTCGATCCTGGGGAGCTGGTGGGTGGTCCTCACCCTGGCCGTCGTCGTGGTGTCCCTGATCCTGGCTCGGCGCCGAGGTGGAGACCCGGCCCCGGCGGGTGACGATCGGATCGCCGGCGTGCTCGTGGTGGTCCTGGTCACGACGGTGGCGGCCTCCTGGCTGGCGTCCCAGGTCGTGGCCGCCTGGTCGACGCGCTACTTCGGTACCTACCTCCCCGTCCTGATCCTGCTGGTGGCCCTGGCCCTGGCCCGGTCCGGGCGCGCCGGCCTGGTGGGCCTGGGTGTGGTCACGGTGTTGTGGACGGTGCCGCTGCCGTTCGTCGCCGACGGGCGCACGCCGGGGGCGGCCGTGGCCAAGAGCAACGTGGAGGCCCTCGCCGAGCGCCTGGACGCGCTGGTGCAGTCGGGCGACGTGGTGGTGTCGGCCCAGATGGAGCAGGTGCCTCTCCTGGCCTACTACCTGGGACCGGGGCTGCGCTACGCCGACCCGACCGGGGTGGTGGCCGACCCGCGGGTGGCCGACTGGCGCCAGGTCTTCGAGCGCATGCGCACGGCCGAGCCCGAGGCGGTCCTCGACCCTCTGGTCGCCGGGCTGGAGCCGGGAGGCCACGTCGTGGTGGCGTGCCCCCGCCTCTTCACCGACGGCGACGACCTGTTGTGGTACCGGCTGATGGACCGTCATTGCCACTCGGCCACCCGGGCCCTCGACCTCGATCCCCGCTTGGTGCGGGTGTGGGGCCCGGTACCGGGCCCCGAAGTCCGCCGGGTCGGGGCGTCGGTGGCCATCACGGTCTACGAGCGGATGGGCCGGTAGTGCGGCTTCGCCCGGCCAGCCCCTGCCGGCCGTGGCCGCTGCCCAAGCCCCGATGACGATCCTGGTGGCCTTCGGGCTGGGTCTGGTGGTCGGATGGACGGCGTGGCGGGCACTGGGCCTGGTGCTGGCGGGTGCGGTGTTCAGCCGGGACAACCATCGGGGCCTGCCGGTGCCCACGGCCGGAGGGCTGGTGCTCCCCGTGGCCGCCCTGGTGGTGGCCGGCGTGGTGGCGCTGGCCGGCTTCGGCGACGGCGGCGCCACCGGTGGCGACAGGGGAGTCGGGGGTGGGACCGGGGCCGGGTGGGCGGTGCTGGCCACCGTGGTGGGCTTGGCCCTGCTCGGCCTGGTGGACGACCTGGCCGGCTCCGGCGCCGACGGTCGGGGCTTCCGTGGTCACCTCCAGGCGCTGGTGCGGGGGCGGCTCACCACCGGCGGGCTCAAGCTGGTGGGCGGGGGAGCGCTGGCCCTGGCCG
>JAUJLZ010000294.1 GCA_030447125.1 Acidimicrobiales bacterium | reverse complement strand
TCTCAGCCAACCAGGGCAAGCTGTTGGCGCTGCTGGCCCGGCTGCAGGGCGCACGCACCATCCTGGAGATCGGCACGCTGGCGGGCTACAGCACCATCTGGCTGGCCCGGGCCCTTCCGCCCGACGGCCGCTTGGTGACCCTGGAGGTCGATCCGACCCATGCCGAGGTCGCCCGGGGCAATCTCGCCCGGGCCGGTCTCGACACCGTGGTCCAGGTCCGGGAGGGCCAGGCCCTGACCACGTTGGCGCAGCTCGTCGAGGAAGGCGCCGGGCCCTTCGACGTGGTCTTCATCGACGCCGACAAGGCCAACAACGCCGAGTACTTCTCGTGGGCACTGCGCCTGACCCGACCGGGGAGCCTGATCATCGTCGACAACGTGGTGCGTGCCGGCGAGGTCCTCGACGCCACCAGCACCGACCCCGACGTGCAGGGGACGCGCCGCCTCCACGAGCGGCTGGCCTCCTCACCCGGCGTGTTGGCCACGGTGGTCCAGACGGTGGGGGCCAAGGGCTACGACGGCTTCGCCCTCGCCCTGGTCACCGCCGACCGGTAGCGCCACCTCACGGCCGCGTGATCGAAGGGATCTAGTCGGCGATCAGAGCCTGCATGTCGCCGGCCACGTGCGCCCGCTGCTCTGCTGGCGAACCCGACGTCGGATCACCTTGCGCACAGTCGTGGCCTTCCCTTTCCGGCGAGGTTCGGAACCCGGGCAAGGCCAGCCTCCCGGCGGCGTCATCTGGTGGTTCCGGTAGAGGCCGGGACGCTGGTCCTCGACCTGGAGACCGCCGTGGTCGACGTCGTCGCTCTGGTCGTCGTGGTGGTGCCCCGTCGCTCAGTGTCGCGGGCGGTCCTACAGGGCGCCCTGGCGCCAGGGCCCGGTGATGGCGAAGCTGATGCCGGGCTCTGTATGTTGCCGAAGAGCCAGTTGCCGTTCTTGGGCTCGAAGGTGGCGCCGCACCACTCGGCACCGGTGAAGTCGCCACTGCCGGTGTAGCCCCGCGCCGTCATATCGGCCGCCGGCTGGATGACGTTGTTCTGGGCGAACGGGAAGATCTCGCCGTCGGGGGGTGAGACCGTGCATGAACTCGAACACGCCGCCGGCAGCCAGATTGGCGCGGTCAACGGGGACGTAGCGGTAGAGCGCCGAGTTGCCGGCGTCCTCGGTCTCGTAGACGCTGCCGGTCGCCGGGTCGGTGGCGGTGGCTTCGTGGGACAACCGGCCCATGGATCGGAGCGGCACGGCGCCGGCCGTGCCTGCTGACGGGACCCCGAAGACGTAGACGTGGCGGTCATGCGGCCGTCGGTCGCCGCCAGGAAGCCCACCATGATCCAGGACTGTTGGGGTGGAGACGATGGCTGCTGAAGGCGCTGCCATCAGCTGAGTAGGGTCAGATACGTGCCGCTCGCGCGGGATCGGAGGCCGTCGGGGTAGGCCAGCGCCAGGTGTGCCAGAAGGCGAGGCCCAGGGGGAACGAGGCGAGGCCAACGGTGGCCATCACGTCGTTGCCCACGGTGAGCAGCGTCTGGGAGTCGAGCCAAGGCAGGCCGGTGGCGGTGAGCAGCGGACCGCTGGCGCCGTCGGGTCGGCGCCCGGCGGCACCATCCCGGCGAGCACGAAGAGCAAACCGGCGGAGAACAGCGGCGCCAGGGCCAGGGGCGACTCGCCCCGTAGGGAGATACGGACGACGTCGCCGACTAGGACCACGGCGGTAAGCGTCGGCACCGCCCATCGTGGCACTCGTGTCATGCGACGCCTCGCAGCAACTCAGCAAGGATCGTCCCCGACAGCTTGCCTTGGCGACGAAGCCTCGGGCCGAGGCGGCGGCCATCCGGCGAGGGCTGTAGTCGGCGGCGGGCCGCACCGAGGTGAGGACCACGGCGGTGTCCGGGCTGGTCCGGACCAGCTCCTCGGCAACGGCGAACCCGTCGAGGTCGGGTAGCTGGACGTCGAGCAGCACCAGACCCGGCCGCAGTGCCCTCACGTTGCCCAGGCCATTGCCGCCACCCGCCGCCTCCGCGAGCACCTCCAAGCCGGCATCTTCGAGCAGCTGGCGGGCCATGGCCCGGGATCCGGCGTGGTCATCCACGATCACCGCCGTGGTGGTCGTGTCGACATCGTCCCACGCTGCGGTGTCGCTGCCTCCGGGCAGACCCTGAGTCGAAAGTCGGGGACAGCCCCGATGCCAGCCCGCAGCGCCGTCCGTACCGTCGGAGGTAACAGCCCGACATGCAAGGAGACACGACCATGACCACGACGACGAAGGCCCAAACGGCCGCAGCGCTCACTACCGGGACCAAGGGCCAGACACGAGCCCGAAGGGCGGCAGGTGCGGTCGCCGCCTTCTTGGGCGGGTTCTTGGTGCTCAACACCTACTGGGGCTTCGGCGGGCGCTGGGGTGTGGCCTGGGTGCTGGGCTGTGACTGCACGGTGCCCTTGGCGGCGGTGTGGGTCCAGGAGGGGGCGATCGTGGCGGGGATGGGGGTCGTGCTGGGACGAGCGGGGCTCTGGCGGCCCGCGCTGCCGGCATGGATCTTCGGCATCGGCAGCTGGGCGATGACGGCCAGCTTCGCCGCCGTGGGACTGCAGAACCTGCTGGGCGACACCACCGTGCAGGCCCGGCTCTTGTTCGCCCCGATGGCGTTCACGTTGTGCGGCCTGTGTCTCATCGTCGCTCAGCGGCGTTGGGGCCGCTGAAATGAACGGCCGACCGCTGAAGATCCCCACGACCTTCGCCGCGCCATGAGAGCAGCTTGCAGCTTGGGCCGAGCCGAAAGAAGTGGAGTCCTCGCTCCGACCCGACACGCAGCCCCTCCGCCACCTCGGTGGGCGCAGCGGGCCGCGACGCTTGCCGTGCTCACCACGCTGCCGTCGG
>JAUJLZ010000049.1 GCA_030447125.1 Acidimicrobiales bacterium | reverse complement strand
GGTGGGCCTCGTCGGCGGGGGTGAGGACCTCGGACTCGTCGATGAAGTCGACGCCGAGGGACTCGAGCACCTGGGCCTCGGCGAAGTGGCCGATGCGGGCCTTGGCCATGACCGGGATGGTCACCGCCGCCTTGATCCCCTCGATCATGGCCGGGTCGCTCATGCGGGCCACGCCGCCGTCACGACGGATGTCGGCCGGCACCCGCTCCAGGGCCATGACCGCCACCGCCCCGGCGTCCTCGGCCACCTTGGCCTGCTCGAAGTCGACCACGTCCATGACCACGCCACCCTCGAGCATCTCGGCCAGGCCCCGCTTGACCCGGAACGTCCCGGTCAGCGGGCGGTGGCTGGGTTGGGCCTGGTGTGCCTCGGACATGGCGACGAGTCTACGGCTCCCGCCCGACCCCCCTCTCGTTCTTTGAGGGGTGGAGTCAGAAGGTTCGGGCGGCGTCGAAGCGGGCGGCGTCAGCCCGGACCGCGGCGGCGAAGTCGGGGTGCGCGCCGGTGATGGTGACCCAGCGCCGGGAGGCGTCGAGCTTGAGGTCGACCGAACCCCAGCTGGCCCCGGCCAGCAGGATCAAGAAGGCCACCAGCCCGAGCGCGAAGAGCGAGATCAAGCCCGGGAACTGCAGCCACACGGCCAGCACCAAGCTGGCCAGGGCACCGGCCAGGGCGATCCACGCCCCCCGGGTGCGGCGCTGGATCCGGTCGAAGGTCTCCTGGCTCATGGGAACCCGGCCCTCGAACTGCTCGCTGCCGATCCACTGCACGATCAGCAGCGCCAACCACCCGGGCGGTCCGGCGAACACCAACAGCCAGGCCCACCCGAGGGAACGGACCGAGGTGGAGGTCCTGACCTTGCCGGCGGCCGGTGCGCCCGTCTTGGCGCACACCATGGGGAGGTCCCCCGTCACCACCCGATCGACGAACACCGTCACCTGGGCCACACCCTGAGGGTACGCCGCGTGTCAAGGGCTCCCGAGCGCCGGCTACAGGGGGGCGGCCGATCCCGGCGGAGCCAGCTCCACCCACGTGCGCCCCGGGGTCAGGGCGATGGGGGCACCGGCGCTGTCGGTGTAGGACGTGGCCGAGGCCAGATCGGGGCGCGACCAGCGGCCGCGTACCAACTTGCCTCCCGTGAGCACCCAGGCCTCGCCCTCACCCACCAGGTTGGCCTCGGGCGACGGGGTGCCGGTGACGTCGACGAAACCCGAGTTGGCGTACTCGACGAATTGGACCACGACGTTGGCCGGCTCGATGCGGGCGCCCGACTCCTCCACGAACGGCGACCCGTCCTGGCTGCGGGCCCACCCGGCTTCGGTGGCCTCGTAGCTGACCTGGGTGTTGGTGATCCCGCCGTAGCTCAGCATCACCCCCGCCGCGTCCTCGGCTCCGGCCGCGGCCACCGCGGCTCCTTGCGGGCGGTAGGTGAACTGTGGTGCCGGCGGGCCTGCGCCCTCGGGAGCGAAGCCGAAGAGGGTGGAGGTGGCGATGTAGAAGCGCAACAAACCGCTCCCCCGCACCTGGTACACCCCGGGCTGGACGTCGAAGCCCACATCGACCACGTTCGCTCCCCGGATGATGTCGAGCACCCCGCCGGCCGCGCCCGAGAAGGCGAAGAGCGGGTGGTTGAGGTTGCCCGTGATGGCGATGTCGCTGGTGCGGGCCGAGCGCACGGGACCCACAGGGTCGGCGTCGGTGGAGTGGTAGACGGCGGCCAGGCGCGTGGCCCCGCCCTCCACCAGCTCCACGTACACCAGATCGGCCGCGCTCAGCCCGGCCTGGCGGCCACGGGCCTTGCCGGTGTTGTCGATCTTGACCACCAGGGCCGGACGCTCGGCCCGGGCCGGATCATCGACGGGCAGGCCGGTCAGGGGAAAGGTGGGAGGGGCCGTGGTCGTGGTCGTCGGGGCTGTGGTCGTGGTCGACGCATCGGTCGTGGGCGCCCCCTCGCTCCCCCACCCCGACACCACCAGGGCCGACACCACCCCGCCGAGGAGCACGACGACGGCTACGGCCATGGCCAGGCGACGGGCGTTCACGCGGCGAGTATCGCCCCAGACTCGCCTCGCTCGCCACAAAGAGCAGGGCGCTGCCTTCGCCAGCAGGTTCCGCCAAAACGCCCAGGCAAGCTCGCTGCGCTCGGTTGCCCGGGCGTCACAGCTCGCGCAGGGCGCTGATGCGCTCCTCCAGGGGCGGATGGGTGTCGAACCGGCGATTGAGCCGGGCCCCTCGTCCCTCCTCCTCCACCCGGGCCAGGGGGGACTCGATCCACAGGTGGGCGGTGGCCCGCGAGGCGGAGTGGACGACGGTCCGGTCGTCACGCAGCTTCTCCAGCGCGGCGATGAGGCCGGGCGGGTAACGGGTGAGCGAGACGCCGCTCACGTCGGCCAGCAGCTCCCGGCGACGGCTCACGGCCAACTGCATCATCCGCCCCACCAACGGGGCGAAGACCAGCAGGGCCAGGCCCACGACGCCGAGGAGGGCGGCCGGACCGGCGCCGCCCCGGCGCTCGTCGCGGTGGCGGGGACCTCCCCACCACAAGAAGCGCAACGAGACGTCGGACAGCAGCGTGACCACGCCCACCAGGGTCACCGCCAGGGTCGACACCAGGGTGTCGTAGTTCTTGATGTGGCTGAGCTCATGGGCCAGCACGCCTTCGAGCTCGATCCGATTGAGCTTGTCGAGCAGGCCCGTGGTGACCGCCACCGCCGCGTGATGAGGATCGCGTCCGGTGGCAAAGGCGTTGGGGGCGTCGTCATCGACCAGGTACAGCTGGGGCTTGGGCAGGCCGCCGGCGATGCACAGGCCTTCCATCACGTTGTGGAACCGGGCGCAGTCGACCTCGCTGGCCGGCCGGGCATGGCTCATCCCCAGGGCGATGGCGTCGCTCTTCCACCACGCGGCCCAACTGGCGGCGCCGGCCACGAAGACCGCCAGCACCAGACCGGCGGTGCCATGGCCCAAGACGGTGCTGGTGGCCCAGCCCACGGCGGCCACGAGCACGACGAAGGCGGCCAGGAGGAGCACCGATCGGCGCTTGTTGGCGGTGATCTGGTCGTACAGGGCGGCCTCGGCGGGGTGGAGGGACAGGGGGGCTAGAAGTCGACTTGGACCGGCCCCCGTGATGCGTCGTCGGCCTCGAAGTACTCCCGCTCCCGAAAGCGCAGCGGTCGGGCGATGGCCAGGGACGGGAACGACTGGACGCGAGTGTTGTAGTCGAGGACGGTGTCGTTGTAGAACTGCCGGGCGTAGGCGATGCGCCCCTCGGTGGCGCTCAGCTCCTCCTGCAGCGAGAGGAAGCTCCGGTTGGCCTTGAGGTCGGGGTAGGCCTCGGCCACCGCGAACAGCGAGGTCAGGGCGGTGGTCACGGCAGCCTCGGCCCGGGCCTGCTCCGCCACCCCGCCAGCCTCGTTGGCCGCGGCGTGGGCCTTGGTGAGCGCCTCGAGCGACTCGCGCTCACGGCCGGCGCAGCCCTGCACCGTCTCCACCAGGTTGGGGATGAGGTCGCCGCGGCGTCGGAGCTGCACGTCGATCTGGGACCAGGCCGCCTCGATGCGGTTCCCACGCTTGACCAGGCCGTTGTAGACCACGACGGCGCCGAGGCCCAGGACCACGACGATGGCGAGCAGGATCCAGGCGGTCATGCCGGTGCGACGCTACAACGACCGCTCCCGTCGTCGGGTGGACTCCTTGCCATCCTCTCCCTCGCCTGTCGCCCGGCCTGACCGTCACCGGGTCGTCACATCGTCACAGCATTGACACTTGCCAAGGCTCAAGGGTGACCAGCTACTTCACGACACTTGCAGTGACCGATCCACTACGTCACGCGCGCCCCCCGGCACGTGCGTCCGCCCCGGGCGGGGAGAAGGATGAGAACCTCCATGCGCATGAAGCGACTCCTTGGCACGGCCACGGCCGCGGCCCTGTTGATGACCGGGCCACTCTCGGCCGCCGCCATCGCCCAACAAGAGGACCCTCCGGCAGTGCCCACCGGTGTGGGCACCGGCCTCGTCGACTCGACCCTGCTCGGCCTCGACGTCGGCGATCTGCTCAACCTCGACCTGCTCGACGACACCAGCATGTCGACCATCGACCCGGTCAACGGCGAACCCATCTCCAAAGCGGTGTTCAACCCCCTCAAGCTGACCTCCTCGGTGTTGGGCCCGTTGTCGCTCGGCAGCGTGGCCACCAGCTCCACCGGCGCCGAGGACCGCAAGTCGGTCACCAAGAGCCCGGCCGGCAACATCCCCCTGCCCGTCGTCAGCGGCCTGCTCGAAGGCTCGCTGTCGTCGATCGTCGACGGTGACGGCGCCCGTTCCAGCCTGCTGGCCGGCATCGGCGACCTCGACCTCGTCGGCGGCCTGCTCGGCATGGGCGCCAGCCCCGAGGCCGTGACCTTCACGAGCAGCGCCGCCGCCGCCAACGCCGGCGGTGTGCGGGGCCTCAACATCCCCTCGCTCGAGCTGCTCAACCTGGGCAACCTGCTGGCCGGCATCGGCCTGCCCCTCGGCGACCTGCCCCTCACCGACCTGGTCGGCCTGCTCGACGGCCTGGGCGTGGAGAGCATCCCCGTGGGCGATGGGGAGATGGCCACCGACGACGTCATCAGTACCGTGACGGGCTTGGTTGGCACGCTCGAGGTGCTCGGTACCGATGATGCTTCCACCGACGTGCTTGATGATGGTGCAACCTGCAACAAGGTGGACGGCCTGTTGAGCGGTTTGCCCGTCCTCGGAGGCGGAGGTATCGGAGGGCTCGTCGGAGGCGGAGAGTCGATGGACACCTGCGGGGAGATTCTCAACCTCCCCAGTGGCGACCTTCCCGTAGTCGGAGATCTCGTAGCCACGGTTGAGGACGCACTGAAGCCCATCCTCGGCGGGGCCCTGCCCGTGCTCGACGATCTCAACCTGCTCGAGGTGGGCGGCATCACCGCCGGCATGCAGGCCACCGCCACCGACTCGATCGACTCCTCGGTGGCCGACGTGGTCGCCAACATCGACTCGATCAAGGTGGCCAACCTCGACCTGCTGGAGGACCTCGACCTGACCGACGGACTCGACGTCCTCGCCGGCGCCAGTGACACGGTCAGCGGGCTGCTCAACGACGGCCTCGGCCTTCCCGGCCTGCTGGACATCGACATCCTGGAGATCACCGAGGAGATCGCTCCCGACGGCGACTACACCAGGGCCCTGTCCGGTCTCACCGCCCTCGGGGTGAGCCTCGACCCCGGCAAGATCCTGGGCGTCGGCGCTCTGCAGGCCCAGGGCAGCGAGCCCACCGCCAGCAGCATCCTCGACGGCCTACCGCTGGGTGTCGACGGTCTCCCCATCGGCGGCGAGATGGACCTCCTCGGCGGCGCCCTCGGCGGCGTCACCTCCATCCTCACCAAGGGCCTCGGCATCGAGGTGGGGCAGATGCAGAGCAAGGGCTTCTTCACCCCGGTGGCCGCCCTGCCGCCCAACATCGTGGCTCCCCCGGCCCAGCCGGTGACCCCGCCCGCCGACGGCACGTTGCCCAGGACCGGTGCCGACACCACCCTGCCCGCCGTGCTGGCGGTGATCCTGGCCGCAGCCGCCGTGGGCATCCGCCGGATGGTGCGCCCTGAGGAGGCGGGGCGCCACACCACGATCGACCGCTGATCGGTCGTCCCCACTCGCCTGAGGAGGGCCCTGCGGGGCCCTCCTCTCGCGCCGGGCCCGACCACGTCGTGGCCTACCATCCCGCCATGGCCTTGCGTCGGCGGATCGTCCTGCCCCTCCTGGTGGCCCTGGCCAGCACGCTCGTGGCCTGCGGGGACGACGACGGGACCAATGGCGACGTCGCCAGCGGGCCCAGCACCACGACAGCTGAACCCACCACCACCACCGTGGGGACGACCACCACCTCAGCCGAGCCGGACCCGACCACCACCACGGACCCGGCCGCCGACTCCTTCGATGGGCGCACCACCCCCACCGCCGTGCCCGCCCCACCCGACGTCGCCATGGCCCTGCTCGAAGACGTCACCGTCGAGGGCGAGGGGACGGTCGACCGGATCGTGTTCAGCTTCGCCGATGACCAACTTCCGGGGGTCGACGTGGCCTACCTCGACCCGCCGGTGCGCCAGGACGGCTCCGGCGAGGTGGTCGAGATCGCCGGGGCCGCCTTTTTGGAGGTTCGCTTCGAGCCGGCGTCGGGTGTCGACCTCCTGGCCACCCTGGAGCCCACCTACACTGGGCCCGAGCGGGTTCAGGGCGACACCTCAACCGTCACGGAGGTCGTGCGCACGGGAGACTTCGAGGCCAACCTCACCTGGGTGATCGGCGTCGACGAGGAGGTGCCCTACCGGCTCACCACCGATGCTGCCAGTGGCCACGTGGTGGTCGAGCTCGACGCCAGCTGAGCCGTTCCCTCAGACCCTCACCGTGGCTTAGGGGCTCCAGCGGGACCCCGACACGCGGCTGCGTAGCACGCCAGATAGCGCTCGGCCAGACGGCTCATCGACAGTTCCTCGGCCCGGACCCGACCGGCGGCCACCAGTTCGCCGGCCCGGTCCCGGTCCTCCAGCACCCGGCGCAGTGCCGCTCCCAGGGCTCGGGCGTCGCCGGGGGCCACGAGCAGGGCCTCGAGACCGGGTCGGGCCACGGTGGCGTAGCCGGGAAGGTCACTGGCGACCACGGCGGCTCCCGCGGCCATGGCTTCGAGCAGCACGACCCCGAAGGACTCGCCGCCCAGCGAAGGCGCGCACAACACGTCGGCCCCCCGCAGCCGCCGGGCCCGCTCCTCGTCCCCCACCCGCCCCAACCACGCCACTCGGGCATCGCCGGACGTCGCCGCCCGCAGCCGCTCGGTCTCCGGTCCGTTGCCCGCCACCCACAGGCGCACCTCGGCGGGAAGGTCGGCGAGCGCGGCCACCAGCACGGCCAGGCCCTTGCGAGGCTCGTGGCGGCCGAGGAAGAGGATGGTCGGCCCTTCACTCGGCCAGGGCTCGACCTCGAGGAACCGTTCGATCTCGATGCCGTTGTTGAGCACCTCGTAACTGCCCCCCAGGTGCTGGTGGGCCAGCGCCGCTGCCGCTTCGGAGACGGCGACCCGACGCGAGAGCCGCATCGCCGCCCAGCCCAGCGCCCGCCCGGCCCAGCGGTAGGAGGCGCTGGACCCGGCCGCATGGAACGTCCCGATCAACGGGGTGTCGGCCACCAGGAGTGCGGTGAGGCACGGCCCGGGCACCAGCGGCTCGTGGAGGTGGACCACGTCGAAGTCCTCGTCCTGGAGGGCCCAGATGGTCCGCAGGGCGCAGGGCAGGTCGGGGGCGATGGGGGCCACCGAGCCGTTGGCGGCCAGGGGAACCGAGTTGCCGAGGGGAGTCACCCCGGCCTCCGGTGGCGGCCCGTCGCAGGGCCCGAGCACCCGGGCCTCGTGCCCGGCGGCCCGTAGGGCCCGGGCCAGACCCAGCACCTGGCCCTGCACGCCGCCGGGCAGGGTCAAGCTGTAAGGGCTGACGAGGCCGATCCGCACGTCCGGAGGGTAGGCGCTGACCCGTAGTTGGTGACCAGGTTGGGCACGGTGGTGTCCGTGTTCCTCTTCTTCTCCAACCGCCTGGGTTGCCTCGGATCGATCCTGCTGTCCCTCGCCATCACCGCCGTCCTCCTGCTGCTGTTCGCCGTGCTCTAACCTCAACATGTGCATGCTACTGTATGTGCATGCTGACCAGGCGCCTGCAGATCCTGCTCGACGAGGAACGCTACGAACGGCTGGCGCGCCAGGCGTCCGAGCGAGGGGCGTCCATCGCCACGCTCGTGCGCGAAGCCATCGACAGCCGGTATCCGGTCGTGGATCCTCGCCGGCGGGCGGCCGCCAGCGCCATCCTCGCCGCAGAAGCGATGCCCGTCCCCGATGATCCCGCGGAGCTGAAGCAGGAGCTGGCGGGGGCACGCCCTGAACCTTGGTGATCGTGCTCGACACCACCGTGCTCACCTACGCGGTGGGCGCGGATCACCCGTTGCGAGAACCGGCCCGTCGCGTGGTCGCCGCCATCGACGACAAGCAGCTCGACGCTCGCACGACGGTGGAGGTGATCCAGGAGTTCACCCACATCCGCAGCCGCCGCCGGACCCGCCAGGATGCGGTCGACCTAGCTCGTCGCTACGCCGTGTTGCTGGCTCCACTCCTCAGCCCCACGGCCTCCGACCTCGACGACGGATTGGTCCTCTTCCAGCACCACCCCGGCCTGGGCGCGTTCGACGCGGTGTTGGCCGCCACCGCCGTCGCCCAGGAGGCCGACGCGCTCGTGTCGGCAGACCCCGCCTTCTCCCGGGTTCCCGGGCTGCGTTTCATCGATCTCGCCGGCGCCGAACTGGACGACGTGCTCGCCTGAGGAGACCTGGGCCACCATGGTCGCCGTCAGGCACCCACCGCCGTGCCCACCTCGTGGTCGGACGGCCAGTTGGGCTGGAGCAGGTGCCATTGCTCGGGCGCGGCCCGGATGAGCGACTCGAGCCCGGTGGCCAGATCCTGGGTCAGGCGGGCGACGTCGTCGCGCAGCCTGCCGCTGCGTTCGGTGGCCAGCGGCGGGCGGATCTCGCCCTTGTGGCCCCGACGACCGTCGAAGTACACCGCCGTGGGCAGGACCGGTGCCCGGGCCCGCAGCGCCAACGTCATCGGGCCGCCGGGCAGCGTGGTGCGCTCAGCGAAGAAGTCGACCTCGACCCCGCCTCCCCCGATGTCCCGGTCGCACAGCAGGGCCACCACCTCGTTGGCCCGCAGGGCGGCCAGGACCTGGGGGCCGGCCCGAGGGCCGAGGGGGATCACGCGCAACCCCATCTTGGCCCGCAGCTCGCTGAACCACGCCAACAGCTCCGGCGGCTGTACCGGCTCGACCACCACGGTGAGGGGGTAGCCGCGCCGCACCAGCCAGGCTCCGCCGAAGTCCCAGCCGCCGAGGTGGGGCAGGGCCAGGATGGCGCCGTTGCCGGCGGCCAGGGCGGCATCGAGGTGACCGAGGCCTTCGGCCCACATCCCGGCGTCGATCTCCTCCCCCGACAACACCGGAAGACGGAACGACTCGATCCAGTAGCGGGCGTAGGAGGCGAAGGCCCGCTGGGCCGCCCGATGGAGGGCGGCGGGAGCCAGTCCCCCGCCGTACACCCGCTGGAGGTGGCGCTCCACCAGCCATCGGCGCGAGCGCAGGGCCAGGGCCAGGGCCATCCCGACCGGCCGTTCGACGGCCGTCGCCGGCCCGGGGGGAAGCACGCAGGCCAGGCGCGAGGCGCTGCGGTAGGCCGGGAAGACGAGGCGTGGCCCACGAGCTGTGCTCGGGGGGGCCACCTCTACAGGGGACCTGTTGGCCAAGCGTCAGTGCGAGCGACGCCGGGAGCGGGTCCGGTGGCGCCAGGTGCGGTGGCGGGCGCGGGCCGTGCGCCTCCCTGCCCAGCGGGTGATCTGGGCCGGGGGTGGGGGGAGCGGGGCGCTGGCCTGGCGCCAGACCTTGGCGAAGCGCTGCACCGCGGTGAACGCGGTCAGCACCAGCATGAGCCACAGCACCGGGATCAGCGCCCACTCGAAGAGCAGCCCGAGACCGAGGGCGACGATGCGCTCGGCCCGCTCCATTATCCCCCCCCGGGCATCGAAGCCGAGCGACTCGGCCTTGGCCCGCTGGTAGGAGACCAGGGTCGACACCGCCAGCACGGCGAAGGGAAGGAGCACGATGCGGCCCCCGTCGACGACGGAGAGGTACCAGGCGACACCGCCGAACAACAGGGAGTCGCTGACCCGGTCGGCCACGGAATCGAAGAACGAACCCCGAGGCGACGAGGTGCCCGTCGCCTTGGCCACGGCGCCGTCGAGCGCGTCGGGCAGGGCCGAGGCGGCCAGCAGCAGCACCCCCGCTCGCAACGCCCCGTTGGCGACGGCGACCGCGGCCGCCACCGCCATCACCAGGCCCAGGATGGTCAGATGGTCGGCACTGATGCCGGTGCGACTGAGATCGGTGCCGACGGGGCGCAGCCGCCGCTCGATGTCAGTCTTCCAACGTCCGTCGAGCATGGCTCCGCTCCTGGTGCGGTAGGCCCGGAGGCGGCGCCGGTGGCGGCGACCTTAGGGCGGATATCGGTCGAGGGCCAGCGTACCCGAGGAGGAGGCTCCGCTACGCTTGACGCACCACAGGGGCGCGCGCCGGACCCGCCAACCGTCGGGTGGGGGCCGCCGAAGGGGGGCTCTGGTGCAGGACTACCCGCCAGCGAAGATCCGCAACGTCGCCCTGGTCGGCCACGCTGGGTCGGGCAAGACCAGCCTGGCCGAGGCCTTGTTGTACCGGGCCGGTGCCGTGAGCCGCCTGGGCCGGGTCGAGGACGGGACCACGGTGTGCGACCACGAGCCCGAGGAGCTGTCCCGGGGCATGTCGCTGGCGCTGGCGCTGGCCCCCTGTGAGCTCGAGGGCCACAAGATCAACATCCTCGACACGCCCGGGCTGGCCGACTTCG
>JAUJLZ010000293.1 GCA_030447125.1 Acidimicrobiales bacterium | reverse complement strand
GAACTTGGCCACCGCCCCGAGCAGGGCCATCTCCTCGGTGGGGATCTGCCCGGTCGACAGGAAGGCCACCGAGGCCGGGCCGTGCTCGGCCTGCACCGCCCGCATGCGAGACACGAAGGTCTCCAGGGCGGCGTTCCACCCCACCGGCTGCAGCTGGCCCCGGTCGTCTCGCACCAGCGGCGTGGTGGCCCGGTCGGGCGCGGCGAGGGGGGCGAGGGCCTCCCAGCCCTTGGGACAGGCCATGCCCCGGTTGACGGGGTACTCGGTGGTGGGCGACAGGTTGACGGCCTGGCCGTGGCGGAGGTGGACATCGAGCGAGCAACCCACCGAGCAGTAGCCGCAGACCATGGACGTGACCGCCTCGGGGGCCAGACGGGCCGGCACCTGGCCCAGGCCGAAGCCGCCGGGGCGCCGGGCCAGGTCGTCGCCCTGGCGCCCGGACCGGGCCATGAGAAGGTTGGACCGCCGGACCCCGCTCATCCCGGACCCGACGGCATCCGGGGAGGAGCCACGGCGGTGAAGAACTGCCAGCGCTCCACCAACTCCCCGCCGACCACGGCCACCAAGCCGGCTGCGGCCAGGACCAGGACCCCCGCCGACGCCATCTCCCCGGCGGCGCCCGAGACCACAGCCAGCGCGGCCAGGATCCCCACGAGGCCGAGGCCGAACCGCCACCGGCTCGACGGGGCCAGCTCACCGGCCAGGAGCACTGCGCTGCGCTGCAGCTCTGCGGGGGCACCGGGGCGAAGGTGGCGGAGCAGGCCCGCCTCCCAGGCCAGCTTGGTCCCCAGGGTGGCGGCCACGAGGAGGCCGAGCGGCCGGCCCGACACCAGGCCGGTCCGCTCGGCGTCGCCACCCAGGGCCAGAGCGGTGGCCACTGAGACGACGAGCATCCCGGCGGCGCCGGTGGCCAGGGTGGTGAGGGCGAACTTCAGGCCGGTCCGAGGCAAGGCCCACCACCGGCGACGGGTCACGGCGTAGACCTGGGCCGAGCAGGCCACCCCTACCACGCCGGCCCCGGCGGCCAGGGCGCCGAGGACGGGTTCCACCCCCCCGGCGTCGACCAGCACGGCCCACCCGTGGCCGGCAGCCAGGACGGCAAAGCCACCAAAGGCCGCGATCTCCCGGCTCAGCCACGAACGCCGCAGGCCGAGCACGGCCCGGAAGGCGTAGGCGGGCCGGCCCAGGTGCAACACGCTGGCGCCCAGCGCCAGCAGCCCCACGGCCAGGGCCACCAGGGCCGTGGCCGGGCGCAGGGCGTCAACGCGGTCCCCCCCGGCCAGGGCCCGCACGCCCAGGCCCACCACCGAGGTGCCCACCGCCACCTGGGTGAGCACCAGCATCACGGTGAGGGGCACATGCGCCTGGCCCCGCCGAGGCCGGTCCGCGGCCGCAGCGGGCTGGCCAGCGGGCCCGGGGGCAGGCGCAGCGGCGGCCGCCATCACCCCGTTCTTTCGGCGCTCCCTGGCACCTGTTGCCGGTGAGAGCCGAAAGAACGAAGGAGGAGGGGCGGTGGCCCGCCGGCTGGTGTAGGTGGTGGTGGGCACGGTGATCGACGACGGCGGGGCGCCCGGGACCAGGCTGTGGCCTGGTCCGGCGGCGACCCGGGCGGTGGCGGTGTCGACCAGCGACACCCGGATGGCGGCGTTGGGGCACGACTGGACGCACGCCGGGGCCTCTCCCGCCCCGAGCCGGTCGGCGCAGAGGTCGCACTTGCGCACGATGCCCCGCTCGGGGTTGTAGCGGGGCACCTCGTAGGGGCAGGTCAACAGGCAGTAGCGGCAGCCGATGCACTGGTCGTCGAGGTGGGCCACGATGCCGGTGACCGGGTCCTTCTCGTAGGCGTTGACCGGACAGCCGGCCAGGCATGCCGGTTCAACGCAGTGGTGGCAGGCGGCGGTGACGGTCTGTTGGAAGGGCTCGGCCGCCTGCACCTGTACCGATCCCACCGTGCGCCACGACTCCCCGTCGTCGAGGCCGTTGAGGGCGTGGCAGGCGGTCACGCAGGCTTTGCACCCGGTGCAGGCGTCGAGATCGACCTCGAAGCCGTACTGCTGGCCGGGTCCGGGCGCCTCCAGGGGGATGAGATCCCGGTAGTAGCGGGCCTGGGCCGGCAGCAGATCGGTGTCGTGGCGGCGGGAGAAGCGCTCCACGGCGCTGAGGTCGCCCTGGTCGGCCAGGTACCAGTCGAGCGGGGTCGACGCGCCGGCTCCGCTCAGCGCACCGTCCCCGGTGCCAGCCGCGTGGACCGCGCCGAGATCGGCGGTGAGGAGATCCACGACGGCGACCCTACGAAGGGGTCGTTTCTCCGTCGTTGTCGTCAGATGACCACCTCGTGAACGACCTCTCTCGTCCCCCGGTTCGCGCGTGCGCGAGCCGTCGTGCGATGGAAACACGCCGGGTCCACGCCGGCAACACCCGCTTCTTAGGGTCAGCGCCATGGCTGGACCGAACATCCCCGCGGCCAAGCGCGCCGGACTGCCCGTCGACCTGCCCCGCCTGGCGGCCGAGGGTGACAGCTGGCTGAGCCCCGAGGACCGCTACGCGCTGAAGACCTGGGGGGTGTGCACCCAGGAGCAACCCGGGGTGTTCATGATCCGGGTGCGCACGCCCGGCGGTGCGCTGCCCACGCCCCAGGCCCGGGGGCTGGCCCGCATCTCCCGCGCCTTTGGTCCCGATTGGCTCCACCTCACCACCCGCCAGAACGTCGAGCTCCACTGGGTGGAGGCCCCGCGCGTCCCGGCCCTGCTCGACGCCGTGGCCGAGATCGGCATGACCACCCGCTCGGGCTGCGGCCACACGCTGCGCAACGTGATGTGCTCCGAGGACGCCGGCTCCAACCTCGACGAGCCCTTCGACTGCCTGCCCGACGCCCGGGCCGTGAGCGACGCCA
>JAUJLZ010000292.1 GCA_030447125.1 Acidimicrobiales bacterium | reverse complement strand
CTCAGCCAGTGCAACCGCAGTCAGTGCAGCTGGAAGGGGGCCGTTGCCGGGGTGGAAACCCTCGATCACCCGACGTCGAGAGCTTGGCGACCGCCGTACCATCCGCAGGTGGGGCAGACCACGTGCGGCAGCTTGGCCGACGCGCACTGCGGGCAGACGCTACGAGACGGCGCGTCGAGCCGCCATGCCGAGGCCCGCCGACTCCGGCTCTTGGCCTTGCTGGTCTTCTTCTTGGGCACGGCCACGGGGGGAGAGCCTACCCGGGTCCGGCCGTGCTGGCCTACTCATCGAGGCGGAGGTCGTCGAGGGCGGACCAGCGGGGATCGGGAAGGTCGCTGGTGCAGTCGCAGGGCGAGTCGTTGCGGTCGGCGCCGCACCGAGGGCACAGCCCGGCACAGTCGCCCCGGCACAGCGGCGCCAGCGGGAGGCCCAACAGCACAGCTTCCCGGGCCACGGGTTCGAGGTCGATGGTGTCGCCCAGGAGCGGTTGGGTCTCGCCCTCGGTGGGATGGGTCTCGTAGATCTCGAGGATCGGCGCGCTGAGCGTCCCCTTCACCTGACCGAGGCAGCGTCGGCACTCGCCCACCCAGGCCACCGCGGCCGCCCCCCGGACCACCACCGCCTCGTTCACCGACTCGAGGTGCACGTCGAGGCGCACCGGTGCCTCGGGCGGGACCTCGCTGCCGAGCACCCGGAGGTCGCCGAGCAGAGACTCGAGCGACTCGTCCCGACGCTGACCAGGGTTGCGCAGGAGGTCGGCGACCCCGAGTGTGAGGCCGCGGCGCGTCGCTCGCATCAGACGTCCTGGTCGTAGAAGTCGGCGTCCAGCTCCTCTTCGTCGCCCCCCGCCTCGGTGTCCTGCTCAGGGATGGAAGCCTGCAGGCGCGACCGGCCCGCCTGCACCGTCTTGATGGTGCGGTCGAGGATGATCTCGAACTGGGCCAGCTTCTGATCGCAGAAGTCCTCAGCCTCGTGACGCAGTCGCCGGCCCTCAGCCTCGGCCTCGTCGAGGGTGTGGCGCGCCTCCTGTTGGGCGGCCCGCACGACCTCGGTGCGCTGCACCATGCGCTCGGCGCGCGCCCGGGCCGCCTCGAGGATCTCGTCGCCCTCCCGCTGCACCTTCTCCAGGAACTCCTGGCGCTCCCGCAAGAGCCACCGGGCCGCCCGCAGCTCCTCGGGCAGTCGGGCCACGGCCTCCTCGACCAGCTCCAGCACCTCGTCGCGGTTGACCATCACCGACGCCGACAGCGGCATGGGTCGGGCGTTGCCGATGAGGTCGGCCACGCGACCCAAAAGGGTCTCGACATCGGCGGCCGCCGTCGGCAGCGGCCCGTACTCCTGCTCGACGTTGCCCATGGCGCGGTCTCCCTTCATCTCTGATACTTGTCGTGGAGCCGCTTGGCCACGGCGTCGGGCACCATCGAGCCCACGTCACCGCCCAGGCGGACGATCTCTCGGATGTACTTGGAGGCAATGTAGGAGTTGGTGGGAGCCGCAGGCACAAAGAGGGTGTGCACGCCCGAGATCGACCGGTTCATCTGGGCCTGGGCCATCTCGCTCTCGAAGTCCGATGGTGCCCGCAGGCCCCGGATGATCATGTCGGCATCGAGGGCCCGAGCCAAGTCGACGACGAGGGTGTCGAAGTGGACCACCGACACGTTGGTCGATCCCACCAGTGACTCCTCGATCACGGCCGTGCGCTCGTCGAGGGCGAGCAGTGGCGCTCCTTTGGACGGGTTGTGCCACACCGCCACCACCACCTCGTCGAAGAGGCGGGCCACGGTCTCGACCAGCTCCAGGTGGCCGTGGTGGAACGGGTCGAAGGATCCGGGGTAGAGCACCTTGGTCACGCCTGCTCCCTCCGAGGGTCATCCCGCTTGGCGAGGACCACCACGGTACTCCCATAGCGGCGCGAACGGAGGGGTTGCCAGCCCGTGCCGAGATCGACGGTCCGGTCCGACTCGACGACCACGAGCGGGGCGTCGAGCTGGGTGAGCAGCTCGCTCCAGGCCCGGTCGTCGAAGCGGTAAGGAGGGTCGGCCAGGACCAGGTCGAATGACGCCGGGGCGGCGCCGGCGACGAATCGCACGGCGTCGCTGCGGACCACGGTGGCTGCCGCGGCCAGGCCCGTGGTGGCCAGGTTGGCCCGCACCACGGCGAGGGCCCGAGGGTCACGATCGACGAACGTGGCCCGAGTAGACCCCCGGGAGAGGGCCTCGATGCCGAGCGCCCCAGAGCCGGCGAAGAGGTCCAACACGACGGCTCCGTCGACGGCGCCCAAGCTGTCGAGGGCGTTGAAGGTGGCCTCGCGCACCCGGTCGCTGGTGGGACGCGTCGAGGTACCGGGCGGAGCGGCCAGGCGACGACCGCCCGCCGTTCCCGCCACGACCCGCATCGGCGTGACCGTAGCCCCACGGTGGTGATCAGCTGTTGAACGAGTCAGCTCTTGAACCAGTCAGCTCTTAAAACGAGTCAGCTCTTGAACAAGAAGGCGGTGCGGTCGTCGGGCGTATCGGCGTCGTCGGGCCCGAGGAGCAGGGCCACCTCCTCGACCAGGACCGGGTGGGCGTCGAGACCGCCGTCGCCGTCGACCAGGGCGAAGGCCACCTCCCGGCTTCGCCCCACCCAGATCTCGTCCCGGCGGAGCGAGGCCAGGCGCAGGTCGCTGCGGCCCTTCTGCTGGGCGCCCATGAGGGTGCCCTCGCCCCGCAGGCCGAGGTCGATCTCGGCCAGCTCGAAGCCGTCGGTGGTCCGCTCCAGGGCACAGAGGCGGGCCTCGGCGTCGGGCGTCACCCCTTCACCTGAGGCCAGCAACCAACACCACGAGGCGGCCTGGGCCCGCCCTACCCGGCCCCGGAGCTGGTGGAGCTGGGCCAGGCCGAAGCGGTCGGCGTCGAGCA
>JAUJLZ010000005.1:2165-28573 GCA_030447125.1 Acidimicrobiales bacterium | reverse complement strand
AGGTCCAGCGCCTCGTCGAGGACCTCGTGCAGCGACCGATTGGACGTGAGGTCGATGCCGGGTCGTGGACCGGTGCCATCCGTGAACACAGGGACCGAAGGCACGTCCGGAGGTTCCTCGGGGGAAGCCAACTCACGTCGCAGGGCGGTCTCGAGCACCTGGCCCAAGCTCTCACCACGGGCCCGGGCCCGGCGCTTGGCCGCCGCCAGGAGCTCGTCATTGATGGCTACCGTGGTGCCCATGATGTGAATGCTTTTGCATCTCGTGCATCACCTGCGACAACAAGCCGTCGACATCCACGTCGCCAGCGAGGGACCAGGGGCGACCTCCCGGCGTTGACGCCGCCCGGGCTCGTCGATCCTCTCGAGTCGAATCCGACGATTCCCTATTCGACATGACCAGGAGACGCCGGCGCCTCGTACCTACTGAGGCTGCGTCGCCAGGCTTCGACCGCCCGGTCGCTGCGATCCACCTTGTTGGCAGGGACCCCGTGGACGAGCGCCCGGAGGGCCGGCCCGTCGAACGCCATGGCCTCGTCGAGTCCTCTTCCCTCCACCGCACGGGCCAGTGCCTCGCAGAAGGCAAGCAGGCTCACGCAACGCTGAGCCCGGAACGAGACACCCCTGATGCGCCGACCATCGACCACGACGACGAAGCGCGCCAGCTCACCGGCGCGACATGGTGGCTCCACCGGTCGGGAACGAGCCCGTCGTAGAGCCGCCTCGTACAGCGCCCCCGCCGTCCAGCCCTCCACGCCACCGAGCCTATCTCTGAGAATCCTTCTTGTTACTGGTAGGGTCGGGCACGTCAATAGCATTCTCTCCCGTCCGAGCCCGCACGTCCACGAGAAACTGGAGCAACGGATGAAGGTCGCCTACATCTTCGCCACCTCACGACACAGCGTGTCCTATGTTCTGGCCAAGATGATCCTCCCCCAGCTCGAGGAGGAGCGCCACGGCCCCGAGGTCGTCGGCATGTTCTTCTTCGAGGACAACAACTACGTGCTCGTCGACGGCAATCCCATCGGCCAGCGCCTGGTCAGCGTGGCCGAGCGCTCTGGCATGCTCCTCATGGCCTGTGACCAGTGCTGCTACGAGCGGGAGATCGCCGATCGCCTCTTCCCCGGCATACCCGTGGGATGCTTCCCCGATCTCTACGGCGCACTGGCGTCGAACATGCCCGACCACATCATCACGCTCTGATCCCTTCTACCGTCTCTGCTTCGCAGCCCGATCTCGGCTCGCTCCTGGCGCTGAGACTTGACGAGCACCGTCAGCAGGATGATCCGCCACTGGCGACGTAGTAGCTGATCCGCTGGTGCCGGCCGGCGAGGTGGAACCGCCGCTCTCGGAGCTTTCCGCGCAGCTGGCTCGGGTACGGGTGGTCACCAGCCCCTCGAGCCCTCCCGTGGACGGTTCTCCTGGCCGTCGGACACGAGCAAAACAGCGGCCACGAGGCTCGCACTCTCGGGCCTCGGCGTCTGGGCGGCTTGGCGGCTTGGCGGCTTGGCGGATAGAGCAATGGCCACTGCCTATAAGGGGTGTCCCCTGCATCGGCTCACAGGCGATTGCAGCGCTTTCCTGCCAGCATCTGCTGCGGCCGCCGCTTGCGTAGTCCGGCCGAGCATCGGCTCAGCCGGCGAGCGAAGCGGCCGATACCCCTTGCCCTGTCGCTATTGCCCCCCGGGACCCAGCCACACCACGCCGAGCGGCGGGAGGGTCAGCTCCGCTGAATGGTCGAAGCCGTGCAGGCTGACGTCACTCGCCAGGATCGTGCCAACCGTGGTCGTCGTGCCTGCGCCCCCGAACCGCTCGGCGTCGGTGTTGAGGAGCTCCTTCCAAGGGCCGCCGCGGGGCAGTCCGATGCGGTAGGCGGACCTGGACACCGGAGAGAGGTTGGCAACGCAAACGACAACGTGAGTCCCATCCGCCGAGAGGCGAAGAAAGGACAGCACGTTCGACTCGACGTCGCTCGCATCCAGCCACCGGAAGCCGTCGGACGTGAAGTCGCGCTCCCACAGCGCGGGCTCCGAGCGGTAACAGCGGTTGAGCTCGCGGACAAGGGTCTGCACGCCGGAATGCTCCGGGTACTGGAGAAGGTGCCAGTCGACGCTCGAGTCGTAATCCCACTCCTCGGACTGCGCGATCTCTCCGCCCATGAAGAGCATCTGCTTGCCGGGATGCGCCCACATCCACGCCAGCAGCGCACGCAGGTTGGCCGCCTTCTGCCATCGGTCGCCCGGCATCTTGTCCAGTAGCGAGTGCTTCCCGTGGACGACCTCGTCGTGCGACAGGGGCAGGATGAAGTTCTCCGTGAACGCGTAGAGCAAGCCGAACGTCAGCTCGTCGTGGTGATAGCGGCGGTGGACCGGGTTTTCGGAGAAGTACTCCAAGGTGTCGTGCATCCAGCCCATGTTCCACTTGTAACCGAAGCCGAGGCCGCCGACATCGGTCGGCCGGGACACCGCCGGCCATGAAGTCGACTCCTCGGCGATCATCATCACTCCGGGATGGGCCTCATGGACCACTTCGTTGAGCTCGCGGAGCATGGCCACCGCCTCGAGGTTCTCTCGGCCGCCTGACGGGTTGGGGATCCACTCACCCTCCTTGCGGGCGTAGTCCAGATAGAGCATGGACGCCACACCGTCCACCCGCAGGCCGTCGAGATGGAACTCCTCGAGCCAGTAGCTGGCGTTGGCGACGAGGAAGTTGGCGACCTCGCGGCGCCCGTAGTTGAACACCAATGTGCCCCACTCCTCGTGTGCCCCGATGCGGGGATCCTCGTGCTCGTAGAGGGCGGTACCGTCGAAGCGGGCCAGGGCCCAATCGTCCCTGGGGAAGTGCCCCGGCACCCAGTCCAAGATCACGCCGATGCCCCGGCGATGGAGGGCGTCGACCAACGCCCGGAAGTCGTCGGGCGAGCCGAATCGAGCCGTCGGGGCGAAGTAGGAGGTCACCTGATACCCCCATGACCCGGCGAAGGGATGCTCGGCGACCGGCATCAACTCCACGTGGGTGAAGCCCAGGTCGGCGGCGTAGGCGGGAAGCTGCTCGGCCAGCTCACGGTAGGTGAGCGGGCGCTGATCCTCCTCCGGGACCCGCTTCCACGACCCGAGATGGACCTCGTAGATCGAGACGGCCTGGTCGAGCCTCGTCTCGGTGTCGCGCCGGGCGATCCATTGCTCGTCGCTCCACTTGTGGGCCGAGCCGGCCACGATGCTGTCGGTGGCCGGAGGCTTCGACGCGGCCAGGGCGACGGGATCGGCCTTGAGGGTCAGATGGCCGGCGCCGGTCAGGATCTCGTACTTGTAGTGCGCCCCCGGGCCGACGCCCGGGACGAACGACTCCCAGATGCCGGACGACCCGAGGGAGCGCATGGGGTGCACGCGCCCGTCCCAGGAGTTGAAGTCGCCCACGACCCGAACCGAGCGGGCATTGGGCGCCCAGACAGCGAAGGAGGTGCCGTCCACGCCCTGGAGCTCACGGGGGTGAGCGCCCAGCACCTGCCAGAGCCGGCGGTGCTTGCCCTCGCCCAGCAGGTGCAGGTCGACCTCGCCCAACGTGGGCTCGAAGCGGTCGGGGTCGTGCTCGAGGTCGGAGGAGCGGGATGAGAAGGCACCTTGGTCCTCAGCGGCCATCGTTCAACCCTGCCCAGGTTGGCCCTCGGCACTCTCCAACTTGAACCAGAAGAAGGCGTGCGCGGGAAGGGTGACCACGTAGGGCCCCTCGTGGACTGGCGGGAATGGTGTGGCCCCTAGGCGCTCGACCGGGACCTTCCCCACGAATTCCTGAAGTGCCAGTTCGGCCGGTTGAGCCACGCTGCTGAGGTTGTTCACGCACAGCATCACCTCCTCGCCCAGCTGGCGGACGTAGGCCAGCACCGCGGGATTCTCGACCTCCAGCAACCTCAACGAACCCCGGCCGAACACGTCGTGGTGCTGCTTGCGCACCTGCAGCATCCGCCGGACCCAGTGGAGGAACGAGCTGGGATCGCGCTGCTGGGCCTCGACGTTGACGGCCTGGTAGCCGTAGACCGGGTCGACCAGGGGTGGGAGGTACAGCTGGGCGAAGTCGGCGGCGCTGAAGCCGGCGTTGCGGTCGGGGGTCCACTGCATCGGCGTACGGACACCATCGCGGTCGCCGAGGTAGATGTTGTCGCCCATGGCTATCTCATCGCCGTAGTACAGCACGGGACTGCCCGGCAGGGAGAGGAGCATGGCGTGCAGCAGTTGGGCAACGGGCCAGTTCTTGTCCACCAGCGGTGCGAGCCGGCGCCCGATCCCCACATTGCAACGCATCAGCGGGTCACTGGCGTACTCGGCGTACATGAAGTCTCTCTCGTCGGAGGTCACCATCTCGAGGGTGAGCTCGTCATGGTTGCGGAGGAAGACGCCCCACTGACAGCTCTCGGGGATGGCTGGCGTCTGCGAGAGGATCTCGGAGATCGGGAAGCGCTGGTTGCGTCGCAGGGCCATGAACATGCGGGGCATGAGCGGGAAGTGGAAGCACATGTGGCACTCGTCGCCGTCGCCGAAGTAGTCGACCACGTCGGCCGGCCACTGGTTGGCCTCGGCCAGCAACACCCGCCCCGGGAACGAGGCGTCCACCTCAGCTCGGAGCCGCTTGAGGAAGGCGTGGGTCTCGGGCAGGTTCTCGCCGTTGGTACCGTCCCGTTCGCAGAGGTAGGGCACGGCGTCGAGACGGAGCCCGTCCAGGCCGATCTCCAGCCAGAAGGCGACGACGTCGAGCATGGCCTGCTGCACCTCGACGTTGGCGTAGTTGAGGTCGGGCTGGAAGCTGAAGAAGCGGTGCCAGTAGTACTGCTGGCGCTGGCTGTCCCAGGCCCAGTTGGACCGCTCGGTGTCGACGAAGATGACGCGTGCCTCCGGCCACCGTCGGTCGTGGTCAGCCCAGACGTACCAGTCGGCCTTGGGGTTCACTCGGTCCTGGCGCGACTCCTGGAACCAGGGATGGTCCTCACTGGTGTGGTTCATGACCAGGTCGGCGATGACGCGGATGCCCCGCCGATGAGCCTCTTCGACGAGACGGCGGGCATCGTCGAGATCACCGTAGGCAGGCAGGACGGTGTAGAAGTCGGAGATGTCGTAGCCGCCGTCTCGCAGAGGTGACTGGTAGAACGGCAGCAGCCACAGGCAATCGACCCCGAGCCACTGCACGTAGTCGAGCTTGGCGATCAGGCCCTTCAGGTCGCCGATGCCATCGTTGTTGGCGTCGTAGAAGCCGGACACGAAGATCTCGTAGAACACCGCCTGCTGGTACCACCGGGGGTTGTCCGACCAACCGTTGATCGGGCGAGGGCCGGCCCCGGGAACCTCGAGCGCCGCGGGCGACGGGCGCGGTACAGGTCGGACGACAGGACTTTCCACCAGTGCACCCCCCAGGCAGCTGGGGGACAACCGTCCCCTCCGCGCCGCTCATCCTAATGGCGGGATGGCACGGGCTTCTCACCCCCAGCCCATGCCCTGCATAGCGCATGGCGATCGCAAGGGTAGGGCTCCATCCGGCGACCGGCGGTGTGGCTTGGCGCTCTGTTCGGGCGACATCTCCTCCAAGCGCTCATCGCCTGTGCGGGGTCACGCTTCGCGCCGTCGCGACCTCCTTGGACATCCCTGTCACCGCCGGAACCCTGCGGGCCGAGGGTGACCTCGACGTCAGGGGGACCCTCGCAGTCGAGCTTCAGATCCTGCGAGGAAGCTGCAGAAGACCGCCCCGACATCGTCCCGGCCCGCTCGACGATGACACGGCGTGGCGGGGTGTGGGCCACCACCCAGGTCGGTCGCCACGTGCACTCGGTGTCGTGGGCGGCCAAGGAGCTGGGCGTCACCTGGCACACCGTCATGGACGCCGTCACCCTCTGGGGCGACGCCCTCGTCGAGCACCCCGACCGGGTCGGCGCCACCGCCGCCATCGGGGTGGACGAGACCCCGTTCCTGGCCGCCACCGCCACCGAAGGAACTCGGTGGGTCTCGAGCATCTGCGATGTCGAGGCTCGCACGGTCATCGACGTGATCGAGGGCCGCCAGGCCCGTGACCTGGACCGATGGCTCAGCGACCAGCCCGAGGAGTGGAAGTCGGTGCTGCCCGGTGGACTTCCACCACCGTGTTCGGGAGCGGGGTCGTAGCCCGGCGAATCCGGTTCCTGGATTCTCGAAGCCCACGTTGTGGGTACTCGACCGGAGCCAACGGGCACGCCGGTTCTACGAGCGACTCGGTTGGGCCTTCGATGGTGGCCGAAAGACGGAAGTCCGGGCCACCTTCCAATTTCACGAACTGCGATACTCGCGCCCGCTCTGAACTTAGTCCAGGGAAGAGGCTCGCTGCCGCGTCCCGAAGCGTCGTCTCAGCTCAGATCTCGCCGGACGTTGGATGAGGGTGGAGGCTGTGCTGGTGTCGCTGCTCCGCCGCCAGGTGCGAGTGCCCCTCGCCTCGAGCTTGCCCCACGCGGTCGAGCGATCCTGGGAACGGAGCCCGGTAGACGCACGTGTCGCAGTTCATGCGGACCTCCCCTACGGCGGCCTCCCTCGCCCTCGAGAGCACGAGAGCGGCCACTTCAGGAGAAGGGCCGAAGTGGCCGGCATCGATCACCTCCACGCCGGTGCGCGCCGAGAACGCCTGAAGGTCACCGCGGATGCGGTCGAGGAGCACGCCGGTCGCCAGGAACCACGAGAACGCCCCGACGCGGGAGGCACCGAGGCGGTGCAGCTGGTCCAGCGCTGCTGGGACGTCGGGCCGGGTCACGCCGGAGAACCCGCTGACGGAGAGGCCCGCACCGGTTGCCTCGGCGACGAGCCGACTGATCTTGTACGCGTCGGCGTTGGCATCCGGGTCCGACGTTCCCCGGGCGAACAGGGCGACCGCCGCGCCGGCAGCGCCGGCCGCCCGGATCCGGCGTTGGGCGAAGTCGACCAGCGCGTGATCGATCCCGAACGGTCGGGCGTACCGGAGGCTCACGTCGGGGTGGCGCTCGCGGCCCTCGAGCACGACCGCGGGCACGTCGGACTTGGAGTGCCCCGCGGACAGCAGCATCAGCGGGACGACCACGATCTCCGTTGCACCCGCAGCGACGAGTCGGTCGAGGGCGATCCCCGCAGGCGGCTCGCTGAGCTCGAGGTACCCCATGTCGACCTGGACGTCGGGTGTGGCGGCCGCCGCCACGAGCGCCGCCAGCTGCTCCATCTCTCTCCGACCTGCAGCGGACCTCGAGCCGTGCGCGACCAGGAGCAAACCCTCAGGCATCGAACGTTGCCTCCGTTCGGAGCGCCCGGGGAGGACGGACGAGGCGCCAGCCGAGGACGCTCGCGCTGACGGAAACCAGTAGCGCACTGCCACCGAGGGACGAGGTGCGGAATCGCCATAAGAGCTCGGCCGGGAGGGAGACGACGTTGCCACTGCCAGGGAGGAGCAGCGCCGCGGCCCCGACGACCACCACGTACGCCACGACGCCCGAGACCGTCGCGAGCCGCCGTGAGGCACCTCGGGCCGTTCGGCTACGAGCCACTCGCCACCCGGACCACGCTGCCGCCACGGAGATGGCGAGGAACAGGAGGTACAGGGCGGTGCGACGGCCTACGGTTCCTGGATCTCCGACGCCCGGGGGGTTCGGCGGGTACTTCAGGAACGGGACGAGCAGCACGCTCACGAATCCCGTGGCCGCCACCCGCATTGACCGTTGCCAGTCATCTCCCGCAAGGCGGTCCCTCACCGACGCAACGGTCGCTGCCAGGATCACCCCGAGGAGCACCCCGTAGAGGATG
This sequence comes from Acidimicrobiales bacterium, assembly GCA_030447125.1. Next base: position 20,799 of record JAUJLZ010000005.1, on the reverse strand, counting down.
GTGCCGATCACGCCTCCCGCCTGCTGGACGCCCCGCGTGAAGAGCTCCTGGTGGACACCCTCCCCCCGCTCCTCGAGCGCGAGGGCGTCCGCCAGGATCGGCTCGACGACGAGCATCAGGTAGATGGACGTGACCAGCCCTCCAGCGGCGCCGGCCACGAGGCCCTCACGTAGGATTTTCACCACTGGTTCCTCCTTCGGACGGCGGAGGGCCTTCCGGCCCCCCGGACCGTCAGTGACAGGGAACGCCGACGAAGTGCCGGGCGTCGTGGAACAACTCGTGCAGCTGCTCGGCATGGGCACCCAGAAGCGCGCCGTTCTCGAGCATCAGCACGTAGATCGCCAAGGCGGCGGCGGTGGTGGCGAACAACACCCACGCGGGCACATGGGCCCGTTCGACGACGAGTACATCATCCATGGTCATCACCTCCCTTCGAAAGCTCGAAGGAGCGGACGAGGGCGTTGACGGCAGCGGCTGCAACGGGAGACCCGCCCTTCTCGCCGACGTTCGTGATCGACGGGATCGGACCGGAGCGGGTTAGCTCCTTGGACTCGGCTGCTCCCACGAACCCGACGGGAAGGCCGATGATCGCCGCCGGCCGGAACGTTCCGATCTGGGCCAGCTCCACCGCCTGGACGAGAGCCGTCGGCGCGCACCCGACGACGACGACCGCTCCGTCGGGGTGCCGCTCGGCGGCCAGCCGCATCGCCGCAGCGCTGCGGGTGAGGGCTTCGTCGGCACGGGCGTCGGCGAGGTAGCAGCGGGCGCTGACGCCGGTGATCCCGGCACGCACCATCTCCACGTCGGCGATGACGGCGCCACCGCGCCGGAGCGCCTCCACCGCGGCCTCGGCCGCCCCGTCCTGGATGACGACGGTTCTGGCGTACTCGAGGTCGGCGCTGGCGTGGATGATGCGCTCGACGACGGCCCGTTCGACGGTTGGCAGGTGCTCGAGGGAGACCCGGTCGCGGAGGATGCGGTAGCTCTGGATCTCGATCGGATGGAGCGGGGTCATGTGGCTTCTCGCATCCCCATCGGCGGCCGTTGGTGGATGGCGTCGGCAGGGCACACCTCGATGCACGCCAGGCACTCCGTGCAACGGTCGTCCACGACCTCCGGGTGATGCCGCGCCGGCACCAGGGCGTGCTCCGGGCACGTGATGAGGCACAGCCCGCACCCGACGCAGCGCCGGTCGATGACCACCGCGGACGGGTTCACGGATGGTACCCCCGGGGCGTGACCATCCGGCCGGCGACGACCCGGGTGGTGGAGGCGCCGATGACGACGCACGTCGTCATCCCCACGATCGTGGGGTCCAGGTCCTGCAACGTCGCCAGCGTCACCCGCTCACCGGTGCGGCCGGCGTCGGTGACGATGCCGACGGGGGTGGTGCCGGGGCGGCCCTGCAGCAGGAGGTGGCGCGCGGCGTCGAGCTGCCACGTCCTGCCCTTCGATCGCGGGTTGTAGAGGGCCACGACGAGGTCGGACTCGGCGGCGGCCTGCAGACGTCGCTCGATCGCTGCCCACGGCGTGAGCAGGTCGGAGAGGCTGATGGTGACGTGGTCGTGGCCGAGGGGCGCCCCCAGCACCGCCGCCGCGGCCAGCGCAGCGGTCACCCCCGGCACCACCGTCACCTCCACGTCGGATGCCACCGTCGCCGCCTCCTCGAGGATGACCGAGGCCATCGCGTAGACGCCGGCGTCACCCGAGCACACCATGGCGACAGAGCGCCCGGCGGCGGCCACCTCGAGGGACTGTCGGGCCCGAGCGACCTCGGACCCGATAGGCGACCGTACCACCTCGTGCGCCGGCGACAGCAGCTCGGAGCACTGGTCCACGTAGGTGGTGTAGCCCATCACCACCTCGGCGCCACGAACGGCCGCCGAGGCGGCCGGCGTGCGGTGGGCGGCACCTCCGGGGCCCAGCCCGACGACGGCGAGCTGCCCCCGCGGACGTGCTCGCCGGGCCACCGCTACGGTGGCCACCGCGTTCTTCTGCTTGGGGACCACCAAGACAGCGCCCGGGCCCGCCGCCAGCAACGCCGCCGCCTCGGCGACGCTCGGCGTGCCGATCGCGGCGACGACGACCTCGCTCGGCGTCGGTACCTCGACCGCGGCGAGCTCACGGGGGGAGTAGCAGCGCAGCGGCAGGCCCAGGGCCAGCACCGCCGGTTCCGTCGACCGACGGTCGATGGTGGCCACCTCGGTGATGCTGGCGCGGGCGAAGCCATGCCGGGCGAGGGTGGCGGCGACAAGGGCGCTCACGTGCTCCGGCGGCGCCGCCGTGGACGTGCCGACACCGAGGACCAAACTCGGCGGGCGCAGGACCACGAGGCCTGGCGCGTCCTCCATCGAACGGTCGGAGATCACGACGCGGTGCGGGCCGGGGCCAGTGCGGAGCATGGGAGGCACGGCCCATCCCGGGACCTCCGATGACACGGCCGGGTGGGCGCCGTCGAGGGATGCTCGCGTCACGCCGGCGACATCTCCCACGGTGACGAACCCGGGAAGGAGGTCGAGTGCCGGCATTCCGGTGACATCACTGGCCGTGGTGACGACAGGCTCGACGTCCAGCAACGCCGCGACGTCGATCGCCAGCGCGTTCGCTCCACCGGCGTGGCCGCCGGTCAGCGCGATCGCGTAGCGGCCGGCGTCGTCGACACAGACGACGGCGGGGTCGTCGTGCTTGTCACCCAGCAGCGGCCCGACGACCCGGACCGCGGCACCGGTGGCCACGAACAGCACGAAGGCCTCGACGTCGCGCCAGCGGTGACGGACGGTCTCCCCGAGTCCTCCGTGGACGTGCTCGTAGGGGAGCCGCCCCGCCGCGGCGCGGCCGGCTCCGGTGACCGAGACGGCCAGCACCTTCGACAGGTTGCTCACCGCCTCGGCCCCCACACCACGAACACGGGGTTCTCGGCCTCCAGCCGCAGCTCACCGTCGGGAAGCCTGCGGCCGCGCGCCACCGCCACCTGGGTCAGCGAACCGAGGCGGTCACAGGCCGCAGCGGCACGCTCGATCGCCGCGTAGGTGGCGACGATCTGACCGTCGGGGCGCAACCTCGCCATGCACGCCTCGAGCACGTCGAGCCCGCCCCCGCCCACGAACACCCGATCAGGATCGGGCAGCTCCGAAAGGCACCCCGGCGCCTCACCAACCACCACCTGCACGCGCGCCCCGAACGACGACGCGTTCACGACGATGCGCGCCGCATCGTCCGCCGACCGCTCCACGGCGTGCACCGAGAGCCCCGGGCGCACCAAGGCGCTTTCGATGGCGACGCTCCCGCTCCCGGCACCGATGTCCCACAGGACGCCCGCCGGCGGGAGGTCGAGCTTCCCGAGGGCAACCGCCCGGACCTCGGCCTTCGTGACCATTCGGTTCCGGTGGGAGAACGCGTCCTCCGACCGGCCCCACGCCAGCGTCTTGCCCTCGCAGGGCGCGCCCGGCTCAGCGAGGAGCACGACCACTGACAGCGGCTCCCACTCCCCGTCGGCGAGCCCGGCGAGATCGGTCTCGGTCACCCGCTCGTCTTCGAGACCCAGACGGCTGCACACCGCCACCGTGCGACAAGGTGCGCCGGCGACGATGAGCGCGCGGCCGAGGAGCGCCGCCGAGTTGTCGGGCGACACGAGCACCGCCACCTTGGGGTGGCGGATGACCTCGTCGACAGCCTCGGCGAGCGGTCGCCCGTGGGCCGAGACGACGAAGGCGTCGTCCCAGCTCCGGCCGATCCTCGCAAAGGCGAGCGCAACCGACGACGGCGCCGGGTGGACCTCCAGGTGCGACGGGCCGAACCGCGCCGCCAGCGGGCGCACCATCCCGAAGAAGCCGGGATCGCCCGAGGCGAGCACGACCACGAGCCCCGCCTCGCGCTCGATCTCATCGAGCACCGCGGGGAGGTCGCCGCCGATCGGGATGGTCCGGGCCGCGTCCGGCGCCACCGCCGACAGGTGACGGCGGCCGCCGACGACGACGTCGGCCTGGTCGAGGGCCCGTCTCGCCGGCTTCGACAGCCCGGCCCCCGGCCCGTGGAGGCCGATGACCACGATCGACTCAGGCGGCACGGGCAACCACCTCCCGGCCCTCGAAGTCGACCATGACCACTTCGACCCCGAGCGCCCCGCCGACATGAGCGATGCAGGCCGCCCGCGCCTGCTCACACACCAGTTGCAGCGGCTCGAGGCAGCCCTCGTGCACGCACACCTCGAAGAAGTGACGAGCCGTCGCCGTCGCCGTCGCCGCCTCGATGACCACCGCCGGCGCGCCGGCGGCGCGTGCGGCCTCGGCCAGCAGGTCGCCGTCGACCTTCGACCGGTGGAAGTGGGTCATCATCACCCCGGCCGCCAACTTGGTGATCTTCCCGGCCATCCCCACGAACACGGCGTCCCGCATGCCGGCGGCGACGGCCCGACGCAGGGCGATGCCGGTGAAGTCACCGACCTCGACGACGCAGACCTCGGGCACGTCGCTGAGGCGCATCGCCGCCTGCTCGGAGCGGCTACCAGTCGTGAGGACGATCGTCCGCTCCCCCTGGGCGGCGGCCACGTTGACCTGCTGCACCACCGAGGCCCGATAGGCCGCGGTCGAGAAGGGGCGGACGATCCCGGAAGTGCCGAGGATGGAGATGCCCCCGAGGATGCCGAGGCGGGCATTGCTCGTCTTGGCCGCCATCCCCTCCCCTCCAGGCACTGAGAAGGTGAGCGACACCGGCCGCTCCGCCACCTCGCCGACGGCCGCGAGGATCATCCAGCGCGGCACCGGGTTGATCGCGGGAGCGCCGACGTCGAGGCCGAGCCCCGGCTTGGTGATCGTTCCGATCCCCGGCCCGGCGCGCAACACGGTGTCGCCGTCCGGCGCCCACGCCGCTGCCGCCGTCATGCGGGCACCGTCGGTGCAGTCGGGGTCGTCCCCCGCGTCCTTCACCACGACGCAGCGCGACGCCACGCCGTCGACCTCGACGGGGAACGAAACCCGAACGCCGGCAGGGAGGGTCACCTCGACGGGCGACGGCACCCTGCCCTCGACCAGCCCGATGACCGCCGCCTTCGCGGCCGCGGCCGCGCACGTGCCCGTCGTCCACCCCGTGCGCAGTCCCTTCGTGCGGCGGACCGCGTCAGGGATGAGCGGCGGCTCGTGGGTGGTCACGCCGGCCTGCCGGTCGTCGTGCCGGCCGTGGACCGGCGGCGGAACTTGTGGGCGTAGTCGGGGGCGTAGAGGCGGCTACGGGGGGCGCCGCCAACCAGCGCAGATCCGACCAGGATCAGCACCGTGGTGCGCACGCCCACGGCATCGAGATCCTCGGCGAGGCGGCCGACCGTCGTCATGACGACCTGCTCGTCGGGCCACGTCGCCCGCACGACGATGGCCGCTGGTGTCTCGGCGTCGTAGGCCGACCCCGCGGCCAACAGCTCCGACTCCAGCTCGACCGGCCGTGCGGCCGAGAGGAAGATCGCCATCGTCGCCCCCAAGGCGGCGAAGCCGGCGACCGACTCACCCTGCGGCATCGAGGCGGCGGTGCGCCCGGCGAGGCGGGTGAGCACGATGCTCTGGGCGACCGTCGGGATGGTGAGCTCGCGGCGGATCACGGCCGCGGCGGCCGACACCGAGCTCACGCCGGGGACGATCTCGAAGTCCCGCTCGTTGGCGAGGCACCAGTCGATCTGCTCCTGAATGGCGCCGTAGAGGGAGGGATCACCCGAGTGCAGCCGCACGACCGCCGCACCAGGACGGGCGGCGTAGACGGCAAGGACGTCTTCCAGCGTCATCTGCGCCGAGTCGTGCACCGCCACGCCCGGCCTCGTGTGCACCAGGAGCTCCTGGGGCACGAGCGACGACGCCCAGATCACCACGTCGGCGCCGGCGAGGCGGTCGCGGCCTCGCAGCGTGATGAGGTCGGCGGCACCGGGTCCGGCGCCCACGAAGGAGATCACGCCGATCGCTTCGGCGGGACCATGACGGTGGCCAGGTAAGCGGCGGGCTGGTCGGCGAAGTCCGTCACGGCCCCGACCTGTTCTTCCGGGAGGCCGATCATCTGGCCGAACACGGCCTCCTCGAGACGGCCTGCCCGCTCCAGGTGGTGTCTGATCTCGGGCAGGTGACGGCCTCCCTTGTAGATCACGACGGCGGCACCTGCGTCCTGCAACGGGGCGATGATGGCGTCCGCCCCGTCGACTGCGCTCACGATGACGAGTCGTTCGAGACCGTCCGTGGCGATGGTGCCGGTGCGGGCGACCACGTCCTGGAAAGCCATGATGCCCGGAACCGTGGTCACCTCCGTCTCGGGGCGTCGGTGCCGAACGGCGGCGGCCAGATGGTGGAAGGTGCTGTAGATGTTCGGGTCGCCGAGGGTGATGAAGGCCACCCGCTCCCCGTCGTCGAGGCAGGAGGCGACACGAGCCGCCGCCTTGGCGTGGGCCTCCGCCCGCGCCTGTTGGTCCCGCCGGATGGCGAACACCAGCCGTTCGATCTCGACGCCTGGGTCGGCACCGCGGAGGACGGACTCTGCCCGCCCCTCGACGTCCATCGCCATGGTGGGGCTGAAGACTCGGTCGGCGGTCCGGCACGCGGTCAGTGCTCGAACCGTCAACAGATCGGGTGCACCCGGACCCACGCCCACTCCGACGAGGCCACTCGGCATCGCTCTCCACCAAGACGCTGAACTCTCCTACCGCAGCCCGAGTACTGGCTTCCGGCATCACCGGTTCACAGAGCAAGGCGCGCCGGACTCCCACCGGCTTCTCGGGCACTGCAGCGCCGGAGAGCCTAGCGCCACATGGCCGCGTCAGCCTCGCCCGGCAGCGACAGCCGCCGCAGCTACGAAGCGCTCGGCGGGCCCCGGGTCGCCCCCGAGGTGCAGGTGGAGGTAGGTGGCCAGCAGCCTCGACGTCGCGAAGCCGCCCGGCCCCCCTCCGAACCGACCATGGAGCTCTAGGGCCTCGCCCGCCGGTTCGGAGGTCGAGTAGTGGTACTCGTGACCCCGGATCACCGCTCCTCGGGCGGCGACCGGGTTGTCCACCCGCACGGTCGCACGGCGGTACCCCAACGACAGGCGCTCGGTCATCCGGGCCACCCCTGGGACGGCGCCGACCATCGCATGGCCGTCGAGCGAGCGGCCGAGCCACAGCAGGCCGCCGCACTCACCCCACGTGACGAGGCCGTCGGCCACGCGCCGCCGGACGTCCTCGATGAGCGGGAGGTTGCCGGCCAACGCCGGCGCGAACACCTCCGGGAACCCTCCCCCCGCGAACAGGGCCTCGCAGCCCTCAGGTAGGCGTCGATCAACCAGCGGGTCGAAGGGCACCACCTCGGCGCCGGCCTGTTCGAGCGCCTCGACGTTGTCTGGGTAGACGAAGCTGAAGGATTTGCCCCCGGCCACGGCGACGCGGGCCCGCCCCGATCGCCGCGCCGTGGGTGGCGGCGCCACCGACCGAGCCGGCGCCGACATCGCGAGGTGGAGGAGGGCTCCGAGATCGCAGCCGGCGGCTACGGCGTGGGCCAACCGGTCGAGCGATGCCTGGACCTCGCGCGGTTGCTCGACGACCGGCACCAGCCCCAGGTGTCGGTCGCGCCAGGTGAATGCCGCACCCCGCCGCAGCGCTCCGACCACGGGGACCCCTGTCGTGGCCACCGCCTCCCGGAGCAGGACCTCGTGTTCGTCGCTCCCGACCCGGTTGAGGATCACGCCCGAGACACGGATCGACGCGTCATAGGTGGCGAAGCCGTGGACGAGGGCAGCGACCGACCCGCTCATCGACGAGCCGTCCACGACGAGGACGATCGGGGCGTCGAGGAGCCGCGCCACGTGGGCGGTGCTGGCGCTCCCGTCGTCGGACGCCCCGTCGAAGAGGCCCATCACCCCTTCGACGACGAGCACGTCGGCGCCGTCGGCAGCCCGCCCGGCGAGCGGCCCGATGGCGCCGGCACCACAGATCCAGCCGTCGAGGTTCCTCGGCGGGCTGCCGGTGGCCAGCGCGTGGTAGCCGGGGTCGATGTAGTCCGGCCCCACCTTGGCCGAGGCGACGCGGAGGCCGCGGGCCCGCAGCGCCGCCATCAGCCCGGTGGCGACCGTCGTCTTGCCGACGCCGGAGGAGGTGCCGGCGATCACGACCCTGGGGCCGAGGAGCGCCACGTCAGTACTCGACGCCCTTGATGGCCTTGATCCCCTGGTCGTACGCGTGCTTGACCTTGCGCATCTCCGTGACCGTGTCGCCGAGCTCGATCAGCTCTTCCGGGGCGTCGCGCCCGGTGAGGATGACGTTCGTCTTCGGCGCCCGCTCCCGCACCGCCGTCACGACGTCGTCGACGGGCACCCAGCCGTACTTCACCGCGTACGTCACCTCGTCGAGGATCACGAGCTGGTACTGGCCCGACGCGAGCTTCTCGACGGCCACCGACCAGGCATGGCGGCCCTTGGCGATCGTCTCGTCCATGTCGGTGGACTCCCACGTGAAGCCGTCGCCGAGGGTGTGCCACTCCACGGCCAGCTGGTCCGCCAGCTTCCGTTCACCGGTCTTCCACTTGCCACCCTTGATGAACTGGACGACAGCGACCTTCCACCCGCGCGCCCACCCACGGCCCATGACGCCGAACGCGGCCGAGGACTTCCCCTTCCCGTGACCGGTGTTGAGAAGGACGATCGACTCAGCTCGGGACATGGCGGCGAGGGTAGCGGCGGTCTAGAGTTCGCCCCGTAGCGCAGGGAACCCGGTGTGAGTCCGGGGCTGTCCCGCAACTGTCATCGGGGAGCCGACCCCACCATGGCCACGGCCCGAGAGGGCGGGAAGGCCGGGGGAGGCGCTGATCCGGGAGCCAGGAGACCTGCCTGCCCGGATCCATCCGGTCGACGCGAGGACGAACCAGCGATGCAACTCCAGCTCCGTGTGCGCCGTGAGGCAGGCAACGATCTCCCCCTCCTGCTCTGGCGCTTCTCCCCGCCGCTGCGCGCCATCGCCTCGTCGCCCCACGGTGGAGGGCTCGGTGTGCGCCGCTGGGTGGTGAACGCCCAGGTCCCCGCGAGCTACGCCCGCCGGGATCCCGATCGCCACCTCGCAAAGCTCGGTGTCTCGCTGGGCCTACCGGGCCGAGGCGTCGGGATGCTGACCGCAGCCGATGTGCGCTCGTACACCTCCGCCAGCGACGGGGGGGTCGAGGTCACCGCTACCGTGGGGCTCGGCCACCCTCTCCTCGCGGCGGCCCCCCACGACCCGAGACCGGTGCCGATGGCCGGGACCATCAACGTGATGGCGATCCTTCCGGAACGGCTCTCCGATGCCGCCTTGGTGAACGCCGTCGCGACGGCGACCGAAGCGAAGGCGCAGGCGTTGCGGGACCTCGGGGTTGACGCCACCGGCACAGCCACCGACGCGCTGTGCCTGCTGTGCCCCGACGAGGGCCGAGCGCAAGACTTCGGCGGCCCCCGGTCGCTGTGGGGAGCACGGCTCGCACGCGCCGTCCACACCGCCGTCCTGGCCTCGCGCCCGTGATCACCCTCGTCCTCGGAGGTGCCAGGTCCGGCAAGAGCGCCGTGGCCGAGCGGCTGGCCGCGGCCACGACCGGCGACGTCACCTATGTCGCCACCGGAAGGGCGGGCGACGCCGAGATGGCAGCCCGGATCCAGGCGCACCGCCTCCGCCGACCGGCCGAGTGGGCGACGGTGGAAGTCGAGCTCGATTTGCCCCACGTCCTCCGACGGACCGGAGGGACGGTCCTCGTCGACGCCCTCGGGACGTGGATCGCGGGCACGAACGACCTCACGGTGCCCGTGGCCGAGCTGTGCCGGGCCCTCCGGGAGCGGGGCGGCGACACCGTCGTCGTGTCGGACGAGGTCGGAATGGGCGTCCACCCGTCGAGCGAGTCGGGCCGGCGCTTCCGCGACGTCCTCGGGGAGCTCAACCACGCCGTCGCCGACGTGAGCGACGAGGTCCTGCTCGTGGTGGCGGGACGCGTCCTGCGCCTGGAGCGGCGTTGAGCGTCGGCCTGCGCCAAGCCGTCGGGTTCCTCACACCGCTGGGCGGGGCGGCTGTGCCCTCACCCGCCGCCCTCGCGTGGTTCCCTGTCGTCGGGCTGGCCATGGGCCTCACCCTCGGCGGCCTGTGGTGGGGCGGTGGTCGCTTGTGGGCACCGCTGGTGACGGCGGCCGTCGTGGTCATCGCTGACTTGGCGCTCACGGGGCTACTCCACCTCGACGGGCTGGTCGACGCCGCCGACGGGCTCCTTGCCCACCTCTCGCCGCAGCGACGGCTGGAGGTCATGCGCCAGCCTGACGCGGGCGCCTTCGGGGTCGGCGCCGCCGTCTCCGTGCTCCTGTTGCGATGGGCGACACTGGCGACGATCGCGCCGGCGCCGCTCCTCCTCGGCGCCTTGTGGTGCCTGTCCCGCACCGCCATGGCCCTGGCCGCAGGGCGACTCGCCTACGCCCGTCACGACGGAGGCCTGGCGACGGCCTTCCGGCCGCAGGATGGGAGCCGGCGCGGTGAGCTCGGCCTCGTCGCCGGTCTGGCGGTCGCCCTGGCCGCCAGTGCGCTGTGGCGCCCCGTGCACGGCCCGGTCACGATGGTGGCCGCGGCCGCCGGGGCCGCGGGCGTGCTCCTCCTGGCCCGGCGAAGCGTCGGTGGGTTCACCGGCGACGTGCTCGGAGCCGCTGGAATCGTCGGTGAGAGCTGCGGCCTCCTCGCCGCCGCGGGAGCCTGGTGAGACGCCGCTCGCTCGAGGCCGCCCTCGGGGTCCTCGCCGACGCCGCTCTCGGCGAGCCGGCCATCTCGCCGCACCCGCTCTCGGTGTTCGGACGGGTGATGCGTTCGGTGGAGCGCCACCTGCACCGCGACCACCGCGCGGCCGGGACGGGCCATGCCGCGGCGGGCCTCACCGTCGGCGTGGCTGCGGGCGTGAGCGTCCGCTCCACCGCGGTCGCGACCTACCTCGCCGTCGCTGGCAAGGCGCTCGGCGACGCCGCGGCCGACGTCGCTCGGGTGCTCACCCATGGCCACCTCGAGCAGGCCAGGGAGCTCCTGCCCGCCCTCGTCGGTCGCGACCCATCCGGCCTGGACGAGAAGGAGATCGCTCGGGCCGTCGTGGAGTCGGTGGCCGAGAACACCGTCGACGCCGTGGTCGCGCCTGCGCTGTGGGCCGCGGCGCTGGGGGCTCCGGGGGCGTTCGGGTATCGCGCCGTGAACACCCTCGACGCGATGGTGGGGCACCGCAACGAGCGCTACCTCCGGTACGGCTGGGCCAGTGCCCGCCTCGACGACCTCGCCAACTTCGGCCCGGCGCGGGCCACCGCGTGCCTCGTGGCCGCCGTCCGCCCTTCGGCCGCCGGAGCGGTGTGGGCGACGGTACGTTGCGATGCCGCCGCCCATCCCTCGCCGAGCGGCGGCGTCGCCGAGGCCGCGTTCGCCGCGGCGCTCGGCCTCCGGCTCGGGGGCGAGAACCGCTACGCAGACCGCGTCGAGCTGCGGCCAACCCTCGGATCAGGCCGCCCGGCCGATCCGGCGGACATCAGCCGGGCCATCACCCTGTCGAGACACGTCGCGCTGGCGTTGGCGGCATCGTTGACGATCCACGGGATCGCTCGGTGAGCATCCTTGCCGCCGGGCGCCACGGCGGGGACGGCGCGCAGGTGGCCGAGGCACTCGGCCTCGACCCGCGATCGGTGGTCGACCTCTCGGCCAGCCTCAACCCGGTGGCCCCGGACCCGGCGCCGGTGGTGGCCCGCCACCTCGCCAGCTTGCGGCGCTACCCGGACCCGGCGATCGCCACGGCCGCGCTCGCGGAGGCCATGGGCGTCGCCGACGAACGACTCCTGTTGACGAACGGCGGTGCCGAGGCCATCACGCTGGTCGCCGGCCTGCTCGGCGGGACGGTTGTCGAGCCTGACTTCGGCCTCTATCCCCGCCGCGAGACGGGCCCCCTCTGGCGCTCCGACCCCCACAACCCGATGGGCAGCCTGGCTGGCGCCGACGTGACCGCGAACGTCTGGGATGAGGCCTTCTACCCGCTGGCCACCGGACGGTGGACGGCAGGCCGCCGGCCCGTCGTCGTCGGGTCGCTGACGAAGCTCTTCGCTTGCCCCGGGCTCCGCATCGGGTACCTTCTCGCCGACAAGGCGTTGGTGGGCCAGGCCCGTGCCGCACAGCCGGCCTGGTCGGTGAACGGCCTCGCCGTGGCCGCGCTGCCCGACCTGCTGGCGTTGGCGGATCTGCCCAGGTGGGCATCGGCCGTGGCCGGGCTGCGCACGTCGCTCACCTCCCTTCTCCGGGCGAACGGGCTCGAGCCTTACCCGAGCGATGCCAACTACGTGCTGTGCGCCGGCGCCGCCGGCCTCCGGGAGCGCCTGGCCCCCGCCGGCGTGATCGTCCGCGACTGCGCCAGCTTCGGCCTCGCCGACCACGTCCGCATCGCCGTCCCCGACGAGGCCGGGCTCGAGCGGTTGGAGAAGGCGTTGTGCGCGGCGGCCTGATGGTGTGCGGGACGACGAGCGACGCCGGCAAGAGCCACCTCGTCACCGGGCTGTGCCGGATGCTTGCACGCCAGGGCGTGCGGGTCGCGCCGTTCAAAGCACAGAACATGGCGTTGAACTCGTTCGTGACCCCGAGCGGCCACGAGATCGGGCGCGCCCAGGGCGCACAGGCCTTGGCGGCCCTTACCGAGCCCGAGGTGGCGATGAATCCGATCCTCCTCAAGCCCACAGGCGAACGTACGAGCCAGGTCGTCGTAAAGGGCGAGCCGGTCGGGCACTTCAGCGCCCAGGAGTACCACGAGATGAAGCCGGCGCTGCTCGACCTGGTACTCGAGGCGCTTGCCGATCTGCGCAGTCGCTACGACATCGTCATCGTGGAGGGCGCCGGCAGCCCGGCGGAGATCAACCTGCTCGACCACGACATCGTCAACCTCCGGATCGCGTTCGAAAGCGGCCTCCCGGCCGTCGTCGTGGGGGACATCGATCGCGGTGGGGTCTTCGCCGCGCTCTATGGCACCGTGGCCCTGTTGCCCGACCACTACCGCCCTCTTGTGCGCGGCTTCTTCATCAACAAGTTCCGCGGCGACCCCGCGCTTCTCGGGAGCGGGATCGCCGACCTCCAGCGACGATGCGGCGTGCCAACCCTCGGCGTACTGCCCTTCCTGCACGATGTGGCCCTCGACGCCGAGGACTCGCTCGCCCTCGCCGGCCACCGACCGTGCGCCGCCGCCCCGGCGGTCAGCGACAGCCTCGACGTGGCCGCGATCCACTTCCCGCGCCTGTCCAACTTCACCGATCTCGACGCTCTCGCCATCGAGCCGGGCGTCTCGGTCCGCCTCGTCGACTCGGCCAACGCTCTCGGCTCGCCTGACCTGGTGATCCTCCCGGGGACGAAGGCGACGGTGGCCGACCTCGAGTGGCTCCGGGCCCGCCGGCTCGACGAGGCGATCGCCGAGCGGCGGCGCGGCGGCGCGCTGGTGCTCGGCATCTGCGGCGGCTACCAGATGCTCGGCCGGCACATCCGCGACGACGTCGAGTCGAAGCGGGGCGAGGTCAAGGCCCTCGGCTGGCTCGACGTGACCACGACCTTCGGCGCTCGCAAGATCACCCGCCAGCGGCGCGGCATCGCCATGGGCCGGCGCGTGGGTTCCTACGAGATCCGTCACGGCACCACGGAGCGGGGCGCACAGGCCGCAGGGTGGGTGCACCTCGACGACGTCTACGGCACCGAGGGCGACGGCGCTGTCGACCTCGACGACGCCGGCGTGCTGGGCACGAGCCTCCACGGCATGTTCGAGGAGGACGCCTTCCGGGCCACGTTCCTGACCGAGGTCGGTCGCCGCCGGGACAAGTCGTTCATCCCTGCCGGCGTCTCGTTCGCGGCCGCGCGCGAGTCGCAGTTCGAGCGGCTCGCCGACCTGATCGAAGGCCACGTCGACCGCCACGCGCTCGACCACCTGCTTGCCGAAGGGGCACCCCGATGATCCTGTTCCTCACCAACGCCGACACCGAGATCCTGGCACTGCGAACGGTGCTGGAAGGTCTGCCCGCGGGCTTCCCGGCCGTCCGGGCGGCCAACCCGTCGACCCAGCTCCGCACGCCGGAGCTCGACGGCGTCGACGTCGTCCTCGTCCGGCTGCTCGGTGGCCGGGGCGGCTGGGAAGAGGGCTTCGACGACCTCCGGAACCGGTGCCTCGGCGAGCGCATCCCGCTCCTGGCCTTCGGCGGCGAGGCGTCGCCTGACGCCGAGCTCACCTCGCTGTCGACCGCGCCCTCAGCGACCGTCGCCACTGCCTTCGAGTACCTCGCCCATGGCGGCCTCCGAAACATGGAGCACCTCCTGCGGTTCGTGGCTGACACGGTCCTCATGGGGGGCTTCGGTTTCGAGACCCCCGTCGAGGTGCCGGCGTGGGGGGTGCTCCGTGACGACCGCGCCGGCGGTCGGTCCGGAGCGGTCGTCGGGATCATCTTCTACCGCGCCCACCTCCTGTCCGGGAACACCGCCTTCGTCGACGATCTGGCCGAGGCCGTCATTCAGCGCGGCGGGCGGGCCGTCGCCGTCTACTGCTATTCGCTGCGCGCCGGCATCGACCTCAACCTCCTCCGAGGCTGTGATGTCATCATCACGACCGTGCTCGCCGCCGGAGCGACGGGCGGCGACGACTGGGATCCGGGCCCACTGGCTGAGCTCGGCGTGCCGGTCGTCCAGGCGGTCGCATCCACGGGATCCATCGCTGCATGGGAGGGGGGAGACGCCGGCCTCAGCCCCATTGACGTGGCCATGGGTGTCGCCATCCCCGAGTTCGACGGGCGCATCATCACCGTGCCGTTCTCCTTCAAGGAGGTCGTGGACGACGGTGACGACCTCGGCGCCCCGGTCAGCGCCTACCGCACAGTACCCGACCGCGTCGCCCGCGTCGCCGGGATCGCGCTGCGCCTGGCGCGACTGGCGCGCACACCGGCTCCGCAGCGGCGCATCGCCGTCGTGCTGTCGGCTTACCCGACGAAGCGCAGCCGTCTCGGCAACGCCGTCGGCCTCGACACGCCGGCCAGCGTCATCGACCTCCTCCACGCCCTCTGCCACGCCGGCTACACCGTCGACCGCGTCCCCGCCGACGGTGACCAGCTGATGGCCGAGTTGGCGGCCGCGCTGACCTACGACCGCGACTCTCTGACGACGGAGCAGCTCGAACGGGCCGTCGGGCGGTGGGCCGGAGAGGAGTACGCGCAGTGGTTCTCCACGCTCCCCGCCAAGCTCCGCCAGCAGATGGAGGAAGCTTGGGGCCCGGCCCCGGGCTCCGCGTACGTGGATGCCGGCGAGCTGGTCTTCCCCGGCATCGACCTCGGTGGTGTCCTCCTCACCATCCAACCTCCCCGCGGGTTCGGCGACAACCCGATCGCCATCTACCACTCCCCCGACCTGGCGCCGACCCACCACTACGTGGCCTTCTACCGCTGGCTCGACGAGGTGTGGGGCGCGGACGCCGTCGTCCACGCCGGCAAGCACGGAACCCTCGAGTGGCTGCCCGGGAAGGGCGTCGGCCTCTCCTCCGGCTGCGGGCCCGACGCCGCCCTCGGCGACCTGCCTCTCGTGTACCCCTTCGTCGTCAACGACCCCGGCGAAGGGACGCAGGCCAAGCGGCGCGCCCACGCCGTGATCATCGACCACCTCCTGCCGCCCATGACACGGGCCGACACCTACGACGACCTGGCCCGCCTGGAGGGCCTCCTCGACGAGTACGCGCAGATCGCCGCCCTCGACCCGGCGAAGCTCCCGGCGATCCGGTCCAAGGTCTGGGACCTCCTGGTGCAGGCCGAGATCCATCGCGACCTCGGCATCGAAGGGGAGCCCGACGAGGCGCGCTTCGACGACCTGGTCCTCCACGTGGACGGGTACCTCTGCGAGCTCAAGGACGCCCAGATCCGCGGCGGGCTCCACGTGCTCGGCCGCGCCCCCCAGGGTGAGGCCGAGATCGACATGGTGCTCGCCCTGACCCGGCTCGCCCAGGGCAACGTGCCGTCGCTCCGGCGGGGCCTGGCGGCCGACGCCCCTCGCAACGAGGTCGACCGCGTCGAGGCCGAGAACCGCGCCGCCGTGCTGGCGCTGCAGGAGACCGGCTGGCGCTACACCGGTGACGACCCCACCTTGCGTTGGGTGGGGGAGCAGCTCGTCCCCCGGCTCCATCGGACGACCGACGAGATCACGAACCTGCTCGCCGCCCTCGACGGGCGGGCGGTGCCCTCGGGCCCGAGCGGGGCGCCGACGCGGGGCATGGCCCATGTGCTGCCGACGGGCCGCAACTTCTACTCGGTCGACCCCAAGGCCGTCCCCTCACCGCTCGCCTACGAGGTCGGCACCGCGCTGGCCGATGCGTTGATCCAGCGGTACCGCGACGAGGAGGGCAAGGAGCCGGAGACGGTGGGCCTGGTGGTGTGGGGCACGGCCGCCATGCGCACCATGGGCGATGACGTCGCCCAGGCGCTGGCCCTGCTCGGGGTGCGGCCCGTGTGGGCCGAGGAGTCGGCACGCGTCATCGGCCTGGAGGTGGTCCCCGATGAGGAGCTCGGCCGGCGCAGGGTCGACGTTACCCTCCGCATCTCCGGGTTCTTCCGCGATGCCTTCCCCCACGTCGTCCAGCTGCTCGACGACGCCTTCCGTCTGGTCGGCTTCGACGACGACCCGCGCATCTTCGGCGCCAAGCCGGGGGCCTACGGGTCGGGGATCCTGCCGTTGCTCGAGTCGCGCAGCTGGCGGTCCGACGAGGACCTGGCCGCGGTGTACGAGGCGTGGAGCGGGTTCTCCTACGGACGCCACGGCATGGGCATCCCGGCGACGCCCGCCATGCGTCGTCGCTTCGCCGCCATCCAGGTCGCCGTGAAGAACCAGGACAACCGCGAGCACGACATCTTCGACTCCGACGACTACCTGCAGGACCACGGCGGCATGGTGGCGACCATCCGCGCCCTCACCGGCACGCAGCCGCGGGCGTGGTTCGGCGACTCGTCCGACCCGTCGAGGCCCCGGGTGCGCAGCCTCGCCGAGGAGGCGGCCCGGGTGGTCCGGACCCGGGTGGTCAACCCCAAGTGGATCGACGCCATGCAGCGCCACGGCTACAAGGGCGCCTTCGAGATGGCGGCCACGGTCGACTACCTCTTCGGCTACGACGCCACCGCCCACGTCGTCGAGGACTGGATGTACGACCGGGTCACAGACGCCTACATCGCCGATCCGCAGGTGCGCAAGTTCTTCGAGCAGTCGAACCCCTGGGCGCTGCGGTCGATCTCGGAGCGACTGCTCGAGGCCCACGAACGCGGCCTCTGGGACGCCGACGACGCCGCGCTCGACACCGTGCGACGCGCCCTGCTCGAGGCCGAGGGATGGGAGGAGGGGCGGTGAGCGCCGACCGCCGCTTCCCCTTCTCCGCCGTCGTGGGGCACGACGACGTCAAGCTGGCGCTCCTGCTGAACGCCCTCGACCCGAGGATCAGCGGCGTCCTGCTGCGGGGCGAGAAGGGCAGCGCCAAGTCGACCCTCGCCCGTGGGCTGGCGGCGCTGCTCCCTGACGGCGCGCCGTTCGTGGAGCTCCCGGTCGGCGCGACCGAGGACCGGGTCGTGGGCTCCCTCGATCTCCAGGCCGCCCTGACCGGAGGAGCGGCGCGGCTACGCCCTGGCCTGCTCGCTGCCGCCGATGGCGGCGTGCTGTACGTGGACGAGGTGAACCTCCTGCCCGACCACCTCGTCGACGTACTCCTTGACGTCGCCGCCAGTGGCGTGAACCGCATCGAGCGCGAAGGCATCTCCGAGTCCCACCCGAGCCGGTTCGTGCTGATCGGTTCGATGAACCCCGAGGAGGGTGACCTGCGCCCCCAGCTCCTCGATCGCTTCGGCCTGTCTGTCGAAGTGGCCAGCAGCGACGATCCGGATGAGCGGGCCGAGGCCGTGCGGCGGCGGCTGGCCTTCGACGTCGATCCCGACGTGTTCAGGGCAGGATGGGGCGCGGCGGAGTACGCCCTGCGGGACCGCCTCGGCGAGCGACGGACAGCCCAGCTGTCCGACGAGCTGGTCCGCACCATCTCCTCACTCTGCGCCAGGGTCGGTGCCGAGGGTCTGCGGGCCGATCTCGTCATCTGCCGGGCCGCCAACGCCCTGGCCCGATGGGAGGGCCGGAGCGATGTGACGGTCGACGACGTGCGTCGGGTGGCACCACTGGCCTTGAGCCACCGGCGCCGCCGGTCACCGTTCGAGGAGCCGGGGATCGACCGCCAGGAGATCGAGGACGGGCTGCGAGACGATCGGCCGCCGTCGGAGGCGTCGGTGGAGACGGAGGGCTCGGATGATCCCGAACGGGACGCCGATGGCGCGGCGCCGGAGCGGCAGGCGAAGCCGGCCTCGCCGATCCGCAGCGTGCCGTTGCCCGCACCGCGTCAGGACGGGCCGTCCGCTTCCGGAGGGCGGCGATCGCTGGCCGAGAGCTCGCGGGGCCGCCTCGTCGGCGACCGCCCCGTCGACGGACCGGTGGGCTCCGTCGCCGTCGGTGCCACCGTCCGGAGCGCCGTGGTGCGGCGCGCCGCCGACCCGCTCGACACCCGCACGCTGGTCGCCGACGACCTACGCCGAGCGGTGCGCGAGGAGCGAGTCGGGAACCTTCTCGTCCTCGTCGTCGACGCGTCGGGCTCGA
>JAUJLZ010000005.1:0-2065 GCA_030447125.1 Acidimicrobiales bacterium | reverse complement strand
CGCGAGGAGCGAGTCGGGAACCTTCTCGTCCTCGTCGTCGACGCGTCGGGCTCGATGGGTGCCGAGCGCCGGATGGAAGCGGTCAAGGGCGCCGTCCTCTCGGTGCTGCTCGACGCCTACCAGCGCCGCGACCGCGTCGCCGTCATCACCTTCCGCGACGACGAGGCTGAGATCGTCCTCCGCCCCACCGGCAGCGTGGAGGTCGCCCGGGCGCGGCTGACCGACCTGCGCACCGGCGGAAGGACGCCCCTCGCCGCCGGCCTCGAGCGGGCGCTGGAGGTGGCGGCCACCGCGGTGCCGGGCGGCCACCGTCCGCTCCTCGTGGTCGTCAGTGACGGACGGGCGACCTCGGCACCGGCGGGACAGGACGCGCTGGAGGCTGCGCTGGAGGCGGCGGCCGCCATCCGCCGCCAGGGAGTCCCCGCCGTCGTCATCGACGCCGAGTCGGGCGGAACCCGCCTCGGCCTCGCCAGGAAGATTGCCGATGCCATGGGAGCCGACCTGCTCGCCCTCCCCGAAGTCACTGCCACCACCCTCGCCGACGCCATCCGAAGGGTGACCCCATGAACGGTCTGCTCGATGCCCTGATCGTCGATATCGGCGCGACGCTCGTCGCTGAGGCGGCGCCCGTCACCCCCATGGGCCAAGTGGAGGTGACGCTGCTGCCTGGCGTGGTCGAAGACCTCGAGGTGTTGGGGAGGACACTGCGCCTGGCCATCGCCACGGCGGTCATGGGCGAGGCCGAGGTGCGGGCCCTCCTCGCGCCCAGCGGCCTGCATGCGCTGATCGAGGTGGTCGTCACCTCCAGCGATGTGGGCGCCGCCAAGCCCGACCCCCTCGTCCTCTCGACGGTGCTCGAGCAGTTGAGGTCGGTACCGTCGTCGCGGGCCCTCTTCATCGGCGACCAGGCAACCGATGCCGCGGCGGCTGCGGCGCTCGGCATGCCCTACGCCACGATCGGTCCCGAGGGCATCGTCGCCACCGTCGCCGCGTGGATCGAAGCGCACGCCGGCCAACGCTTCGACACCGCGGCGGGCGCCGTGACCGCACCCGACCACGAGGCCGAGGCTGCCGCCGCCGAGCTCCAAGACCGGCTCACCAAGCCTCGTGGGGCCCTCGGATCGCTCGAGCAGATCGGGATCCGGCTCGCCGGGATGGCCGGCAACTCCCCGCCACCCGTACCCGAGCCCGCGGTCGTCGCCGTGTTCGCAGGAGACCACGGCGTCGTCCACGAGGGCGTCACGCCGTGGCCCCAGGAGGTCACCGGCCAGATGGTCGCCAACTTCCTCGGCGGTGGCGCGGGGATCAACGTCCTCGCCCGCCATGCGCGGGCTGATGTCGTGGTGGTCGACGTCGGCATGCTCCACCTAATCGACGCCGAGGACGGGCTGGTGCGTCGCAAGGTCCGCGCCGGGACGGCGAGTCTCGCGTCGGGACCGGCGATGACGATCGCCGAGGCTCGCCAGGCGCTCGACGTCGGTGTCGAGGTCGCTCAAGACGCTGCCGCACGCGGGGCACGATGCCTCGTCACCGGCGACATGGGCATCGGGAACACGACGCCCTCGGCGGCGCTGATCGCCGCCTTCACGGGTCGGCCGGCGGCGGAGGTGACCGGGAGCGGTACCGGCATCGACGACGAGACCTTTTCATTGAAGGCGACGATCGTGGAGGCGGCCGTCCAGCGCGTGTCCGGGCGGGAGCCACTGGAGGTGCTCGCGGAGGTCGGCGGCCTGGAGATCGCGGCGCTCGCAGGGTTCATCGTCGGCGGTGCGGCGCAGCGCGTGCCGGTCATCATCGATGGAGTCATCGCCGCCGCCGCCCTCCTCGCCGCGGACCGCCTCGTGCCTGGGGTCTCAGCCTGGTGCTTCGCCGGCCACCGTTCGGTCGAGCCCGGCGCCGAGGCCGCGTTGCAGTTCCTCGGCCTGGAGCCGATCCTGGATCTGGGGCTCCGGCTGGGTGAAGGGACGGGGGCTGCCCTCGCCCTCCCGCTCGTCCAGGCCGGGGCGAAGGTGTTGCGAGAGATGGCTACCTTCGATGCCAGCGGGGTGACCGACAAGGCGTGATC
>JAUJLZ010000048.1 GCA_030447125.1 Acidimicrobiales bacterium | reverse complement strand
TGATCCGCCGGTAGGGTCGCAGGCGTGGACGCCGTCATCCTCGACGTCGACGGAACGCTCGCCGACACCGAACGTGACGGGCACCTGGTGGCGTTCAACCTGGCCTTCGAGGAGCTCGGGCTGGACCACCACTGGGACATCGAAGAGTACGGCCGGCTCCTGGAGGTCACCGGGGGCAAGCAGCGCCTGCAGGCCTACCTCGAGGACCAGGGCATGTCCCAGGCCGAGCGCGACGAGATCGTCCCCCGGCTCCATGCCCGCAAGAACGAGCGCTTCCAGGAGCTGGTGGCCTCGGGGCGGGTCGAACCCCGACCGGGCGTCAACTCCCTGCTCGACGAGCTCGAGGGAGCCGGCGTGCGTCTGGCCGTGGCCACCACCGGGTCCCGGGTGTGGGTGGAACCCCTCTTGGAGCGGCTCTTCGGCCTGTCCCGGTTCTCCCCGGTCGTCACGGGAGACGAGGCACCGGTGCGCAAGCCCGATCCCAGCGCCTACCGCCAGGCGCTCGACGGGCTGGACCTTTCCGCCTCGTCGGTCCTGGCCGTAGAGGACTCGGCCAACGGTCTGGTGGCCGCCCGAGCCGCCGGCCTGGCCTGCGTGGTGGTGACCAACGACTTCACCGCCGACCAGGACTTCGACGGCGCCGCCCTGGTGGTCGACACCTTTGAGGATCTGGACCTCGCCACCTTGCGCCGGGCGCTGGCGTCGGACAACTGACCTCGGAAGCCCCCCGACGGCTCCCCTATCCTCGGTGGGGATGACCGCCATCGCCGACCACCACGAGTGGCTCTCCTTTGAGGACCCCGAGGAGGATCGGACCTGGCTGTTCGACCTCACCTTCCTGCTCAGCGGGTGGACCTGCATCTACGGGCAGGGTTGTCCGGGGATCGACAGTCGCCCCGACATCGGTTGCTGCTCTCATGGGGCCTACTTCACCGACGAGACCGACCGGGCCACGGTGGAGGCCGCCGTGGCCGCCCTCACCCCCGAGCAGTGGCAGTTCGCGGCGGTCGGTCGCCGAGCGGGGATCGCCCGGCGGGCCGCCGGGGGGGCCTGGAAGACCCGCGTCCACCAGGGCGGCTGCATCATGCTCAACCGGGCCGGGTTCCCCGCTGGCGCCGGCTGCGCCCTGCACCAAGCGGCGCTCCAGGGCGGTCACCGACCCATGGATCTCAAGCCCGAGGTGTGCTGGCAGGTCCCGCTACGGCGGGTCGACAGCGTGGACGAGGTGGGCCACGTCACCTCCACCGTGCGGGAGTGGAAGCGACGCGACTGGGACGAGGGCGGTCAGGAGTTCCACTGGTGGTGCATCGAAGAGGCCCAGGCCTTCTCCTCCTCCTCCTCCTCCGGCGCCACCGTGCTGTCGACCATGGCCGGGGAGCTCGAAGCCATGATCGGCGAGCACATCTACCGGCTGTTGCTGGCCGCCCTGGCCGAGCGGGGCGCCACGACCACGGTCGTGGCCCACCCGGCCCTGAAGGCGACGCCGGTCGTCTGAATGGCCGCCCCGTCGGTCACCGGCACCGCCGGAGGAGACATCGACCACGTCATCGCCCTGGTCGAGCGCCAACGGGCCGACGGCCTGCACCCCGGCGCCCAACTGTACGTCAGCCTCTGGGGCCAGGTGGTCTGCGACGTGGCCATCGGCGAGGCCAGGCCCGGTCAGGCCCTGGGCGCCGACGACATCATGCTGTGGTACTCCTCCACCAAGCCCCTGACCGCGGTGGCCGTGGCCCAGCTCCTGGAACGTGGCCAGCTCGCCCTGGACGACGAGGTGGGGCGCTACGTCGCCGGCTGGGGCAACGGCAAGGAGCGCTGCACCATCCGCCACGTGCTCACCCACATGGGTGGCTTCGCCCAGGCCGAGACCTTCGATGCCGACATCTCCTGGGACGAGGCGGTGGCCAGCATCGCCGCCCACCGGGCCGCCTACCCCCCCGGTACCTGGGCCAGCTACCACGCCACGTCGGGCTGGAAGATCCTCGGCGAGATCGTCCGGGTGGTCGACGGTCGACCCATCGACACCTACCTGCAGGAAGAGGTCATGGTGCCGGCGGGCATGAACTCGTCGTGGCTCGGCATCCCCCTAGCCGAACAGAGGCGCCTGGGCGAGCGACTGGTCCCGCTGCACTGGACCGGCCACGTCATGCCCGTGATGGAGGACGGCGCCATCTCGATGCAGCCGTACCACATCGAGGACATCCACGATCAACCCTGGCACCGGGCCAAGGTCGAGCCCGGTGGGGGGGGTCGAGGACCGGCGTCGGACCTGGGGCGCTTCTACGAGGCCCTCTTGGCCGACGACGGAAGTCGCCTCTTCCGCCACCCCCAGACACTCGACCTGCTCACCGCCTGCCACCGCAACGGGGTCGTCGACCGCATCTTCCTCTCCAGCTCCCCCTGGGGCCTCGGGGTCCAGATCGCCGGCAGCATGAGCGGGACGATCGGCTACCGCGCCTACGGCCACAGCGGCATGGCCTCCAGCCGGGGCCTGTGCGACCCGGTCGAGGGCCTGGTCATGGCCTTCGTCTGCAACGGCCTGGCCGGGCCCATCGAGAACGAACGCCGCATGACCGAGGTCACCAACGCCGTCTACCAAGCAGTCTGCCCCGAACCGAAAGGCCCACGGGTGGCCCCCGCCGTCAAGCTGAGCTGACCGTCCTGGCCACGATCAGCGGCGGAACGCCCGGAGCTCGTCCCACAGCTCGGGGCCGGTGGTGCGCCAGTCGTAGAGCGAGCCACCGATGGCGCCCCGCTCGGCGGCGGCGGCGACCATGCCCTCCACATCGGACGCGGTGGTGACGTCGGCGATCCCGCCCACGGTGTGGACGATGGCGTTCTCGCCGACGTGGGCCCGGAGCCGGTCGATGTTGTCGGCGGTGTAGCGGTACCCGTCGCGGTAGCCCGAGGCGCCGGTGCGGAAGCTCTGGTAGGCCATGGGCACCCACACGTCGTAGGAGGGGTCGAGCTCGGCCCAGGGGAACCCGGGCCAGAACGAGGTGTTGATGACCTCCATCACCACCGGGGGGAAGACGATGGCCCCCAGCGCCACGTCGGGGAGAGCGTCACGCAGGTCGCGGCTCAGCTCCACCAACCGCCGGTTGCGCTCGTCGGTGTCGGCCACATCGCGTGACTCGATGTCGACGGCCACGGCGTCGACATCGAGGGTGGCCGCGGCCAGGAGGCGGCGGAAGTCGGCCTCGGGGTCCACAAAGGTGGGCAGGTACCAGGCCACCACGCCCATCCCCCGCTGGCGGGCGCGGGTGATGAGGGGCACCAGGCGCTCGGGCTCGAGGATGTCGGCGTCGGCGTTCCAGCGCGAGGTCTGCACGTAGAGCGTCTGCACGCCCAGGTCGGCCATGCGGTCGATGTCGGCTACCTCGACCAACGGTCCGTCCTTGCCAAAGGTGCGGCTCCAGTCGTAGGCGTCGATCCACGTGCCCAGGCCGGCGTAGACCCCCACACCGCCGGCGGCGGGACGCACCGGCGGCGCGGCCACCACTGGCGGCGCCGGAGCGGTGGTGGTCGTGGAGGGCGCCTCGGTGGTGGGGACCGGGTCCGGGGCGGTGGGAGCCACGACGGTGGTGGGACCGGCGGTCGTCGTCGTGGACGGGGCGGAGGGCTCGTCGCCGCCCAACAACCCGGCCAGCGACTCGGTGGCGACCGGCAGGGTGGGGGGAGGGCCGGCCCTGCTCACGCGATCCAGGGCCCCCTGGGTCTCGACGACCGTTCCCTGGCCACAACTGGACAGGCCGAGGGCCACCACGGCGAGCACCACCAACCCGGCCCTGGCCCTCCTCGTCGGTCGCATGGCCCGGCAGCCTAGGCCCCCGGACCGACTCCTCGTGCCCGCCAAGGCCGCTACGCCTCGCCGGCCACCTCGTCGTCTTCGAGGTCCTCGTGCAGGCACCACGAGGCGTGCTCGGCCCCGGGCTTGGCGTTGCACTCGGGACATGGTTCGACCTCGATGAACCCGACGTCGCCCAGTCGAAGCTCGCTCGAAGCGTGCTTCACGGCCCGAGCCTCCTCATAGCGCCGATGCCGGCCCTTTTTCACCAACGGTCTCTCCCGTCTCGAACGGCAGCCCGGGCGAGTTTATCGCCTGCCCAGGATGCTCCAAAGACTCTGGCCACGGCCCGGCTGCGGGGGGCCTCTACCCTGTCGGGATGACCGAGGTCCCCTGGTGGCGGTCCGCCGTGGTCTATCAGATCTACCCCCGCTCGTTCGCCGACAGCGGGACCGCCAGCGACGGCGTGGGCACCCTGGAGGGCGTCCGGCGCCACCTCGACCACCTGGTCTGGTTGGGTGTCGACGCGCTGTGGCTCTCGCCGTTCTTCCGCTCCCCCATGGCCGACTTCGGCTACGACGTGAGCGACCACTGCGACGTCGATCCCATCTTCGGGACCCTGGCGGACTTCGACCGCCTCCTGGCCGATGCCCACGACCGGGGCCTGCGAGTGCTCATCGACTGGGTCGCCAACCACACCTCGGACCGCCACCCCTGGTTCGTCGACTCCCGGTCCTCCCGCCAGAGCGCCCATCGCCGGTGGTACCTGTGGCGCGACCCCTCGCCCGGCGGCGGCCCACCCAACAACTGGCGGGCGGCGTTCGGCCCCGACGTGCCGGCCTGGACCCTCGATCCCGCCACCGGGCAGTACTACCTCCACCTCTTCCTGCCCGAGCAACCCGACGTCGACTGGTCGCACCGCCCGCTCGTCGAGGCCATGCACGACGTGCTCCGATTCTGGCTCGACCGCGGCGTCGACGGCTTTCGCGCCGACGCCATCCACGCCATCGGCAAGGACCCCGCCCTGGCCGACGACCCTGAGACCCTGGTCGGTCAGCCCCGTTCGTCGACCAACGACCACCCGTCCACCCACGAGCTCCTGCGGGAGATCAGGACGCTGGTCGACTCCTACCCGGACCAGCGGGTGATGGTGGGCGAGGTCTACCTCCTCGAGACGGCCAAGGTGGCGCCCTACTACGGCGACGGCGACGAGCTCCACCTGGCCTTCAACTTCCCCCCGCTGTTCGCAGCCTGGGACGCCGCCGCCTGGCGGACCTCTGTACAGGAGGTTGAACGCCACCTCATCCAGGTGGACGCCTGGCCCACCTGGGTGCTGGGCAACCACGACAACCCCCGTCCCCACACCCGCTACGCCAGCGAGGCCCGGGCCCGTGCGGCGGCGTTCCTCCTTCTCGGCCTGCAGGGCACGCCGTTCCTCTACGCCGGCGACGAGCTGGGCTTGGAGGACGCCGAGATCAGCGCCGAAGAGGCCGTCGATCCCGGCGGACGGGACGGGTGCCGGGCCCCCATCCCCTGGGACGCCTCCCCCTTGCACGGGTGGGCAGGCGACCCCTGGCTCCCCTGGCCCCCCCACGCTGACACCCGCAACGTGGAGGTCCAGCGCCACGACCCTGGCTCCACCCTCCACCTGTACCGGCGTCTGCTGGCTGCTCGCAAGGCCAGCCCGGCCCTGGCACATGGCACCTCCGACCTCGTCCCCGACACGCCCGAGGGCGTGCTGGCCTGGGTGCGCGACATGCCTGGGGACCATCGGGTGGTGGCCGTCAACTTCACCGGCTCGTCCGTTGACCTGTCCATCCCCGAGGACTGGACGGTCGAGGTGTCGAGCGACGGCGAGGGCGAAGGCCAGCCCTGGGCCGGACGACTCGGCCCGGACCAAGCCGTCCTCCTCACTCCTGGGTTCTTTCGTCCCTAGCGGGCACCGCCTGCCTCTCACAGACGAAAGAACGGCGATGGGATCGACAGGTGCGGGTCAGCCCTCGCCCACCCAGGGGGCGCGGGGCCGGGGCAGGTCGGGGCCGGTCAGCTCGCCCGAGCGACGCTCCAGGGTGAGCCCGCCCTTGCCGTCGAAGGCCAGGGCCAGCTCGCCGTCGACCAGGCGCCGGGCCGGGCGACCCACCAGCTCCTCGCGCCATCCGTCGGCCAGGCGGGCGTCGGGGTCGCCGTTGAGGAAGGCGGTGAGGTCGCTGCGGGTGGCGAGCAGGGCGGGATCGATGGCCAGCTCACGACTCAGCTGGCTCACCCAGGCCACCAACAGGGCCAGGGCCGGCCGGAGGTCACGGTCGAGGTCGTCGCGCCGGGGCATGCGCAGCGCCGACTCGGGGACCGCCCGCCCGGCCTCGACCACGGCCAGGATCTCGCGTCCCTGGCCACCACGGGTGTGGCGCTGGTCGATCCCACGGATGCGATGGAGGGCGTCGAGATCCTTGGGCGCTTCACCGGCAACGCCCACCAGGGCCAGGTCGGACAGCACGAAGCGCACCGGCTGGTCGGTGGCCGCGGCCCGGCGTTCACGCCAGGCGGCCAGGGAGTAGACGATGCCCCGGGCCCGACCCCGCAGGGACCGGCTCTCCTTGAGCCGCAACCAGGCGTCTTCGGGGGCAGGCGGGCCCCACCGCTTGACCCGCAGCTCCTCGCACTCGGCTTCGGCCCAGCCCAGGCGCCCGCTGGCGGCCAGCTCGTCCCGGAGCAGATCGGCCAACTCCAGGAGGTGGTCGACATCGGCGGCGGCGTAGCGCAGCTGTTCGGAGGCGAGGGGCCGGCGCATCCAGTCGGTGAGCCGGCTGGCCTTGGGCAGGTCCACGTCGAGGATGCGACTGGCCAACGAGGTCAGTGACGGGGTGGAGAAGCCGAGGAACCCGGCCGCCAGCTGGGTGTCGAACAGCCGTGACGGGATGGCCCCGCAGGCCCGGTCGAGGACTTCGAGGTCCTGGCTGGCGGCGTGCATGACGGCCAGACCGGGACCTTCGAGGACCGTGCGCAGCGGGCTGATGTCGACGGCCAGCGGGTCGACCAGGACCGTGCGGCCGGCCCAGGCGATCTGGACCAGGGCGAGCTGGGGCCAGTACGTGCGCTCCCGATGGAACTCGGTGTCCACGGCATACACCGGGGCATCGGCCAGGGCGGCCACCAGCTCGGCCAAGCCGGCATCGTCGACGATCAGCCGAGCGGGAACGAACGCCTCCTCATCGCCGCCGGCGGGGGCGGGGTCGCCGCTGGTGGCGTCCGAACGCCTCAGGTCGGCTCCGTGCCGGAGACCACCGGGTTGCCGGCCTCGATCCACCCCCGCGTGCCGCCGGCCACGTTCACCGCCCGGTAGCCGGCCCCGTTGAGCGCCTCGGTGGCCACCGCGCTGCGGCCACCGCCGCCGCACACGACGTACACCTCCTGATCCTTGGGCACCTCGGTGTGGCGGGTGGAGAGCTGGTCGAGGGGGATGAGGTGGGCGCCGGGGACGTGGCCGTCCTCGTACTCGTCGGGCTGGCGGACGTCGAGCACCCAGGCGCCCTCGGCGGCGACCTCGGCCAGGCGGTCGACGTCGACCTCGGGTTCAGTGGTCTCGCTCATGGTCTCCCAGTCTGGCGGACCGGAGCGCCGTTCGACCAACCGCCTCTGGAGGTCCGCCGGGCTGTCCACATCGGCCACGGCCTCGGGCGCCACCCCTCGGACCCGAACGACGACCAGATCGTCCAGCACCCGGTGCACCGCCCGCTCCCCCCGCTCGAAGGCGGCCCGAACCTCGGAAAGCGCCGACCGTCGCCAGGCGGCGTGGAGGGGTTGGTGACGCCCATCGTCGAGGACCGGGACGGCGACGTCGGCCTCGGGGGTAGCGGCCAGAGCGGCGACCACGTGGCGCACGGCGGCCGGGTCAGCACCGGGCACGTCACAGGCCAGCACCACCACCAGGTCGTGGGGGGCCCGGGCGAGCGCGGTGAGCACACCACCGAGCGGGCCTTCGCCAGGATGGTCGTCAGCCACCGCCTCGAGGCCCAGGTGGGCCAGGGCCCCACCCTCTCCGCCTATCGCCAGCACCGGCCCATCGGCTCCGGCGTCGACCAGAGCGCCGGCGGCGATGGCCGCCAGCGCCCGACCGCCGACCTCGACCAGGGCCTTGTCCCGACCCATGCGCCGGCTGGCCCCGCCGGTGAGCACCGCACCGGTGAAGGTCGGAAGGATGGACATCGGTACCGGGACCGTCGTCAGCTGAGCAGCACCCGCCCGGCGTGGTGACCGGCGGCGGCGGCGGCGAGGCCTGCCATCACGGAGATGACCACGTAGGCGGCGGCGGTGCCCACGCGACCGTCGTCGGAGAGGGTCACCGCCTCGAGGCTGAAGGTGGAGAAGGTGGTGAAGGCGCCGAGGAAGCCGACGGACAGGGCCGAGAGCACCTCAGGCGACAGACGGGTGGCGCCCCAGGCCACCAGGACGCCGAGGGCGAACGAGCCCACCACGTTGACCACCAGCGTCGACAGCGGAAACGGGCGGGTTCCGAAGAGGTTGTTGACGCCAAGCCGGCACAGGGCTCCGGCGGCGCCGGCCAGGGCGATCAGAGCCAGGCGGGACAGCGGGTCAACCGCCGTAGTTCATACGGGTGTCCTCCATGCGCAGCACCTCGGTGTCCTCGGACGCCTGGAAGCCGGCATCGACCACCTCGCCCACGAAGAAGGTGTGGTTGCCGGCGTCGACCAGGTGGCGGACTTCGCAGTCGAGGTACCCCGGGGCCTGGTCGAGGATGGGCGCTCCGCTCACGCCGTCGTGGAAGGCGAAGCCGTTGAGCGTCATGGCGACCAGGTCGACCTCGACGGGCTTGGTGAACTTGCGCACGATGGCCCGGTCGTCACGGGCCACGGTGCACAGGCTGAAGACCCGGCCCTCGCTGATGAGCTCGTGGGTGAGCGCCGGCTTCTCCACGCCGATGCCCACCAACTTGGGCTCGAAGGACAGTTGCGTGGCCCAGTTCAGCGTCATCGCGTTGCGCCGGTCATCCGCCCGACTGCCCACCACGTAGAGGCCGTAGGGCAGGGTCCACAGCACCCGCCGCCGCAGCTTGTCGTACTCCTCGCGCTGCTCGTCGGTCTCGATCCCAGGCGGGAACGGCCCGACGGCGCCGGTGCCTCCTGGTGCGGCCACGGGCGCGACCCTAGCGGTCGGGCTACACCGGTCGTTGCGGTACCGTTGGCGCCGTGCGAGCCGTGCTGGTCGAGGCCCCGGAGGCGCTGCTGGAGGAACGCCGCCGGCTCGGCCTCGACGTCTTCGACGAGATGTGGGAGGGGGTGCTGCACATGGTGCCGGCACCGGGAGGGCCCCATCAGCGGCTGGGGGCCTGCTTCCTCCAAGCCCTAGGACCGGCAGTGCGTCGACGCGGCCTCTCCATCTCCTACGAGACCGGCCTGTACGCCGCCACCGACGACTACCGGGTGCCCGACCTCGCCGTCTACCGAACCGAACATGCCAGTGACCGGGGCATCGACGGCACCGCTGAGCTGGTGGTCGAGATCCGATCGCCTCGGGACGAGTCCTACGAGAAGCTCGACTGGTACGCCGCCCGAGGGGTGCAGGAAGTCCTCGTCATCCAGCCCGACACCCGCGCAGTGGAGCGCTACGCCCTGCGGGGGGCGACCTACCGCCTGGTGGAGCCCGGCGCCGATGGGGTCCTGATGTCCGAAGTGCTGGGCCTACGGCTATCGACCGTCGAGACCCCCGACGGCCGCCGCCTGCGAGTGGACGACGAGGGCACCGTCACCGACTGCTGAGACCTACTCGTCCCCGGACGCTCGCAGTGCCGGAGCCATGAGGAAGGGGTTGACGACGTGGAGGTGATCCATCCACGCGATCGCCTGTGGTTGCTTCTCGGCCTCGCTAACGTCCCGGGCGTACACCAGGACGTTGGGTCAACGAAGACCGGCACTGTCCCGGTGTTTTGAGCAACGGCCGTTCGATCAGAAGCGGCCGATGAGCCCGACGAGGAGCTGGATGGCCCGCCAACCCAGGTAGGCCGCCACGGCCACGATCAGGAGCTTGAAGTGCCAGGGTGCGCCGGCCTGCTCGTCGGCCTTGGGCTGGGCCAGGACCGTCCCGCAGTTGGGGCAGTCGTCGTGGCCGGCCACGGCGTCGACCGTCCAGAAGCGGTCGCAGGCGTCACACCAGGGCATGGGGCCGAGGCTAGGACCGGCTTCAGGCCAACGCCCCGATCAGGGGCCGCCGGCCGGCCTGGAGCTGCTACAGCCGGCGGATGGCCAGGATGGCGATGTCGTCGGTGACCGGGGTGGTGGCGAAGTCGGCGGCGGCCTCGGCCAGGGTCTTGCACAACACGTCGGGATCGACGTCGGGATCGCGGCGGAGGTGGGCGGCGATGCGCTCCTCACCGAAGAGCTGCTCACCGTTGCGGGCCTCGGCCAACCCGTCGGTGTACATCACCACCAGGTCCCCGCTCTGCAGCGAGATCTCCCGGCTCGTGTAGCTGCCCGACGGCTGCAGCGAGATCAAGGGTCCGGTGGCTCGCAGGGGACGCACCTCACCGTCCTGCCAGTAGAAGCTGGCGGGGTGGCCGGCCGAGGCGTAGCGCAGCGTCCCCGCCTCGGTGTCGAAGACCACCACGCACATGGAGATGAACTCCTCACCCCGGTCCATGCCCGAGATCTGGCGGTTGAGCTCCTCCAGGGCCTGGGCCGGGTCCCGGTACTGGCGCAGGAAGACCCGGAGCAGGTGCTTGGCC